>NZ_CALJAH010000077.1 GCF_938028185.1 uncultured Cardiobacterium sp.
AGGGGGTCGTTTGGTTGTTGTTTTTTAGTCCTCCGCTGCTTTTTCGCGTTTGTCGGCCAGTGCTTTGAGCATGGTTTTGGTGACGAGGACGACGCCGCCCTGGCTGACGCGGAAGCGTTGTTTGTCCAGTTCGGCATCGACGCCAATTTGCATTCCATCCGGGATGGCGCAGTTGCGGTCGATGATGCAGCGGCGCAGCACGCAGTTTTTGCCGATGCGTACTTGGGGCAGGACGACGGCGTAGTCGATGTGCGAGCCTTCTGACACCTGGACGCGGTCGAAGATGACGGAGTTGCTGATTTCGGCATCGGTGATGACGCCGCTGCCGCCGATGAGCGAGTTGTCGATGGTGCGCGCGTGGCTGTGCTTGTAGAAGAATTTGGTCGGCGCGGTTTGTTTGGGCACGGTGCGTATCGGCCAGCTTTCGTCAAACATATCCAGTTGCGGGTATTCGCTGACGAGATCGATGTTGGCGCTCCAGTAGCTGTCGATGGTGCCCACGTCGCGCCAGTAGATGGTGCCTTGGGTGTTGCGTCCTTTGCTGGATTTTTCGAAGGGATGCGCATAGACGACGCCTTCGCGCACGCCTGCCGGGATGACGTCTTTGCCGAAGTCGTGCGAGGTTTCCGGGCTGGTCGCTTCGCGCTCAAGGACTTGGTAGAGGTAGTCGGCGTCAAAGACGTAGATGCCCATTGAGGCGAGCGAGGAGCCGGGGCGGTCAGGCATGGCGGGCGGGTCGGCGGGTTTTTCGACGAAGGCTTTGACTTTGAGTTTTTCGTTCACGGCCATGACGCCGAAGGCGGTCGCCTGTTCGCGCGGCACTTCGATGCAGCCGACGGTGGCTTTGGCGCCGCTTGTTATGTGGTCGCGGATCATCTGCATATAGTCCATTTTGTAGATGTGGTCACCGGCGAGGATGACGACGTATTTGGGCTGGTAGTGGTCTTTCATGATGTGGACGTTTTGCCAGACGGCGTCGGCGGTGCCCCGGTACCAGGTTTGGTCGTTGAGTTGTTGGCGCGCGGGCAGCATATCGACGAATTGTCCGCGTTCGCGCGGCAGGAAGGACCAGCCGTGCTGGAGGTGGCGCAGGAGCGAGTGCGCTTCGTATTGGGTGATGACGCCGATTTTGAGCAGGCCGGAGTTGATGCAGTTGGAGAGGGCGAAGTCGATGATGCGGTGGCCGCCGCCGAAGTACACCGCCGGTTTGGCGCGCTGGTCGGTGAGTTCAAAGAGGCGGGAGCCGCGTCCGCCGGCAAGGATGAGGACGAGGGTTTCGTTGGCGATTTCGTCTCTGGACGGGTAGATGGTTTCTTTCGGTGTCATGGGTGTGCTCCTGTCAGGGTGTTGGGTTTTGTGCCGTTTTGTGTTTTTTGCAAAACGCTCACGCTCATGTGCGCAAGGTTGGCCTCACGGGGGTTTGGTTGTTTCAGTCCGTCGCCGAGGAGCGGTTGCCAGTCGCCCGCAGGCAGGATGTAGTGTTGTTCACCCCGGTTTGCGTTGAACAGAATCAGGTATTTGTCCTGTAATTCCAGTACCAGTGCTTTGCTTGCTTCGTTGTGCCAGTCGGTGTCGCACATGGCTTCGCCGTGTGCGTTGTACCAGCGGGCGTTGTCGCTGTGCCACCAGTCGTCGTAGATGCCGTCCGCCGCCAGTTGTTGGCGCAGGGCAATGAGTGCGCGGATGTGCTCGCGCAGTTCGGGGTGGTCGTGCTGCCAGTCAATCCAGGTGGTGGGGTTGTCCTGGCAGTAGCTGTTGTTGTTGCCGTGCTGGCTGTGGCCGCGTTCGTCGCCGGACAGCAGCATCGGCACGCCTTGCGCAAGCAGCAGGCTGGCAAGCATGGCTTTGCGGCTGCGCAGTCGTTCGGTCTGGATGGCGGGGTCGTCGCTTTCGCCTTCGACGCCGTGGTTCCAGGAGTAGTTGTGGTTGTCGCCGTCGCGGTTGGCTTCGCCGTTGGCTTCGTTGTGTTTGTAACTGTAGGTGACAAGGTCATGCAGGGTGAAGCCGTCGTGCGCGGTGAGGTAGTTGATGGAGCTGTGGGCTTCGCGCCAGTCGTGGCGGAAGATGTCGTCGCTGCCGCTGATGCGCTGGGCGAGCGCCCCCAGCCAGCCGTTTTCCCACAGCCAGAAGCCGCGCATATCGTCGCGGAAGCGGCCATTCCATTCGGAGAAGCGCGCCGGGTACTGGCCGAGGTTGTAGCCGCCGGGGCCGATGTCCCACGGTTCGGCAATCATTTTGATGCCCGCCAGTTCCGGGTCTTGCTGGATGGCGGTGAAGAATCCGGCGCGGGCGTCGAATGCCGGGGTGCGTCCCAGGGTGGTGCAGAGGTCGAAGCGGAAGCCGTCGATGTGGTATTCGCGCACCCAGTAGCGCAGGCTGTCCAGTACCCATTGCATCACTTCGGGGTGGGCGAGGTTCACCGCGTTGCCGCAGCCGGTGTGGTTGATGTAGTCGCCGTGGTCGTTCAGCCAGTAGTAGTGCTGGTTGTCGATGCCGCGCTGGCATAGGGTGGGGCCGTAGATGTCCTGTTCGGCGCTGTGGTTGTAAACCACGTCCAGGATGATTTCGATGCCCGCCCGGTGCAGGGTTTTGACGAGGTGTTTGAGGTCATCCGCGCTGCCGTAGCGTTTGTCCGGGATGTTGTGCGCATAGACGTTGTAACCCCAGTAGTTGCTCATGCCGCGTTGTTGCAGGTGGATTTCGTCCAGATGCTGGCTCACCGGCAGGAGTTCTACGGCGGTGATGCCGAGGTTTTTCAGGTAGGCGATGCTCGCCGGGTGCGCCATGCCGGCGAAGGTGCCGGCGATGTCGCGCGGGATGGCGGGGTTTTGTCGGCTGAAGCCTTTGACGTGCGCCTCGTAGATGATGGTGTTTTTCCACGGGGTGCGTGGCGGCGCGTCGTCTTCCCAGTCAAAGCGGCTTGCGCCGACGACAATGCTTTTTGGCGCAACGGCGGCGTTGTCGCGCGGGTCGTCGTGATGGTAGTACGCGAGTTCGTCGGCGTCGCGGTATTGCGGCAGGCGGTCGATGGCTTTGGCGTAGGGGTCAAGCAGCAGTTTGCGGGGGTTAAAGCGGCCACCGCCGTGGTTTTCGCCATCGACCCGCCAGCCGTAGTGCTGGCCGACGCCGCTGTCCGCGACGAAAACGTGCCAGATGTCGCCGCTTTTGTGGGCGCGCACGCGGCGTTCTTCGCCGTCGTCGTCAAAGAGGCAGAGGGTGACGGCAGTCGCGTGGCGGCTCATCAGGGCGTAGTTCACGCCCTGATGGTTGGCGATGGTCATCGGTGTGCTGCCCAACGGGTACGGTCGTCCGGGGTGGCAGAGCAGCGGCGGTTTGTGTTTCATCACGCGCCTGCTCCGCTGGTGTCGAGCGCGAGGTAGATGGTCGCGAGCGGCGGCAGGGTGAGGTTGAGCGACTGGGGCTTGCCGTGGCTGCCGACGCTTTCGGTATGGACGGTTTTGCCGCCGCTCATGCCGCTGCCGTTGTACTGCGCGTCGTCGGAGTTCAAGATTTCGTGGTAGGTGCCTGCCTGGCTGACGCCGATGCGGTAGTTTTCGCGCGGGACGGGGGTGAAGTTGCTGATGATGATGACCGGGTTGCCTTTGCCGTCGTGGCGGGCGAAGGCGACCACGGATTGTTCGGCGTCATCGACAACGAGCCATTCAAAGCCTTCGGGCTGGCAGTCCTGTTTCCACAGTGCCGGGTGGTCGCGGTAGGCGTGGTTGAGGTCGCGTACCCATTTTTGTACGCCTTCGTGCCAGCCGCCGTATTCGGGGTCAAGCAGGTGCCAGTCGAGGCTTTCTTCGTAGTTCCATTCGCGCCCCTGGGCAAATTCGCAGCCCATGAACAGCAGTTTTTTGCCGGGGTAGCCCCACATATAGCCGTAGTAGGCGCGCAGGTTGGCGAATTTTTGCCAGCAGTCGCCCGGCATTTTCGAGAGCAGCGAGCCTTTGCCATGTACGACTTCGTCATGCGAGATGGGCAGGACGAAGTGTTCGCTGTACTGGTAAATCATGCCGAAGGTGAGCAGGTTGTGGTGGTATTTGCGGTGTACCGGCTCTTCGCGCATATAGCGCAGGGTGTCGTTCATCCAGCCCATGTTCCATTTGAACTGGAAGCCGAGGCCGCCGATTTCGGTGGGGTGGCTGACGCCGGTGAAGGCGGTGCTTTCTTCGGCGATGGAGACGGCACCGCGCTGTTCGTTTTGCAGGATGGCGTTGGTGCGTTGCAGGAAGTTGATGGCTTCGAGGTTTTCGCGCCCGCCGTACTGGTTCGGCACCCATTCGCCTTCTTTGCGCGAGTAGTCGCGGTAAATCATCGAGGCGACGGCATCAACGCGCAGACCGTCCACGCCGTAGTGTTCAACCCAGTAGAGCGCGTTGCCGGTGAGGAAGTTGCGTACTTCGTGGCGGCCAAAGTTGTAGATGAGGGTATTCCAGTCCTGATGGTAGCCTTCGCGCGGGTCGGCGTGTTCGTAGAGCGGGGTGCCGTCGAAGCGGACGAGGCCGTATTCGTCCGTGGGGAAGTGGCCGACGACCCAGTCAAGCAGGACGTAGATGCCTGCCTGGTGCGCCTTGCGGATGAAGTCGCACAGCGCTTGCGGGCTGCCGTAGCGGCTGGTCGGTGCGTAGAGGCCAAGCGGCTGGTAGCCCCAGGAGCCGTCAAAGGGAAATTCGGACAGCGGCAGCAGTTCGATATGGGTAAAGCCCATTTCCTTGACGTAGCTGATGAGTTCGTCGCCGAGTTGTTCGTAGTCGAGCCAGTAGTTGTTTTCCGGGTTGCGCCGCCATGAGCCGAGGTGGACTTCGTAGATGCTGATGGGCGCGTCGATGCCGTTGGCAGCGATGCGCTCAGGGTTGTAGGGTTGTTTTTCCGGCAGGCGGACGACTTTCGAGGCGGTCTCCGGCCGCATTTGCGCGGCAAAGGCATACGGGTCGGACTTGAGGCGGATGTTGCCGTTGGCGTCCAGGATTTCGTATTTGTAGAGCGCGCCTTCTTCAAGGTTGGGGACGAAGATATCCCAGATGCCGCTTTGCGGGTGGAAGCGCATGACATGGCGGCGGCCATCCCAGAAGTTGAAGTCGCCGACGACGGAGACGCGCCGCGCGTTCGGCGCCCAGACGCTGAAATTGACGCCGGAAACGCCGTCGCCGTGCTGCATCAGGTGCGCGCCGAATTTTTCGTACGGGCGCAGGTGCGTGCCTTCGGCGAGCAGCCAGTTGTCGAAATCTTGCAGGGTCGAGGTGAAGCGGTAGGTGTCTTCAATAATGTATTTGTCCGCGCCGTACTGCACTTCGAGCAGGTAATGCAGGCGCGGGTCGGCATTGAGCGTGGCGATGAAAAAGCCGCGTTCGTCCAGCACGCTCATCTCCGCCAGCGGCTTCTTGCCGTCTTTGGCAAGCACGCGCACCGCGTCCGCCCCCGGCAGCAGCACGCGGATAATCACGCCGCTGCCGCTTTCATGCGGCCCCAGGTATGAGAACGGGTCGGCAAAGGTGCCAGCAAAAAGCTGGTCTATCAGGTATTTATCAACGGATGTCACTTCTACTCCTCCTATCAGTGTGGCAACAGATGCGGGTACGACCACCGCCGTGGGCTGGCGCTCGCGGACGTGGGCGCGGGTGGCAACGATATGGCGCAGCATCGCGTGCAATTGCGGGTCTTTGCCCATCGCCGCGATGTCCTCCGGCAGGCGGTAACGCCAGTTCGGATACGCGTTGGCAATACCGGGAATATTGAACGAGGCGGTAATCGGCAACAGGTTTTCCGGCTGGATGGCAAACAGCTTGCTGCGGCTCATCGCGACAAAGCGGTGCAGCGCCAGCACAATCGCATGGTCCAGCACCTCGCCGTCGTGGCTCGCGTCCAGCACGTCCGCTTGCCTGAGCGCCGCGAGAATCTGCTGCTTGCGCTCCCGCCGCTGCGCCAGCAACTGCTGGTACTGCGCCGGGGTCTCAAAGACGCCCAGCCCGTTCATCGTCTCGATGTCGTTGTTCGTCCAGAAACCCAACAGCGGCGCGAGGTCATGCGTACTGACCACGGCGAGCGCCTGATCGTGGTAATACTCCGGCATCCAGTAATTGCCGTCGTTGTGGTTGAAATACATCACGCTGTACGAATAGACGGCGTACTCACGCAGCGCGCGGCGCATCTCCTCCGGCACAATGCCCAAATCCTCACCGACCACCACACAGCGTTCACGGTGGCTCTCCAGCGACAAAATCGCCATCAAATCGGCAATCGGATAACGCACATAGGCGCCAAAATTGGCGCTGTTGCCATAAGCAATCCACCAAAGGCGACAAAGCGCCATCACATGATCAATGCGCAAAATGCCATAGACGCGCATATTGGCGCGCAACATCTCGATAAACACGCGATAACCGCTGCGCTTCAACCGTTGCGGATGCAGCGGCGGCAAATTCCAGTTCTGCCCGGCAGGGCCCAGTTCGTCCGGCGGCGCGCCAATCGACACCTGCAAACAGTACATCTCGCGGTGAATCCATGTATCCGCGCCGCCGCGCGACACGCCAACCGCCAAATCACCATACAGCCGCAGCGCCATCCCCGCCTCATGACAGGCCATGCGCACCAAATCCAGCTGCTCCGCCATCACCCATTGCAGCCACATATAAAAACGGATATCCGCCTCGTGCGACACCGCAAACGCCTGCACCGCCGCACTGTCCGGGTAACGGTACGCCTCCGGCCAGCCGAGCCAACCGACCGTATCCTCACTGAACGGAATCGACGCGGTCTGCGCATAAAAATGATGATCAAGCGACTCAAACGTCGCAAACAGCCGCAATTCCCGCCCGCCTCGGTGGACAAACTCCTCAAACGTCCCGCGTGCGGCGACAAACGCCTCCTGCGAGACAAAATCATGAAAAATCAGGCGTAGCGCGCGCATCTTCAGCGCCATTACCTGCGCATAATCGACCCAGTCGGCCTCGCGCAACCGCGAAAGCACCGCCTGCGTCTCCGCATCCGAAAACCACGCCTGCGCCGACGGCGACGTCTGAAACAACTGCATCCCGCCGACATCAATATAAATCGGGTTCAACCAGCGCCGCGACGACGGACTATAAGGACTCGCCCAATTGGGCCGCGACGAAAACAGCGCGTGCAGCGGATTGATGCCGAGAAAATCAATCCCGTCCTCGCCAAAATCCATCGCCAGACGGCGCAAATCGCCCAAATCACCAATGCCCCAGTTAAACGCCGAACGCAGACTGTACACCTGCACATTCATCCCGCTTAACCGCTCGCCCTGACGCAACATCTCCGGCTGATACACCTGCTTCGGCGCCACAATCACCAGACAGCGCCGCATCTGGTGCGCGCCGTGCAACTCCAGCGTGTAATACCCCGGCGGCAGCGGCGGCAACTCAATCCGCTCGCCCTCCATCATCACAAACGAATACGGCAGACTGTTGCCCTTCTCATCGAGCAAATACGCGGCGGCACAGCGCGACAATACCCCGCCCACCGGCAACAGCGACACCATCTCCGGCGCAATATTGAACACCTCGTCAAAATCGGCGACAAACGGCTGGCCGGGCGCGGTCAAAATCGCCGCGAGCGAGGACAAAACCTCATCAGGCACGCGGACATAACTGCCATCGGCAGCAAAAAAATCCGCCTCAATCCCTAACAACCTGAACTGCTCGCTGTTCATTACCAACACTCCTGCACAGAACTTCTGTTGAAGAACTGTTAAATTAACATGAGAGCAACTTAACACACCTGACTGTAAAAAGACACATTAAAACACATCATGCTGATTTCAAAGCCAATAAAAAACCACAAAAGACGTGAGAAAATGCACAAAATCGCAGCAGAAAACGCCGCCATGCAAAAAACAAAACCAATTGGCAACCTTTTGGCAAGAAGCTAGAATAAAGCGCTTACAACCCACACAGACCTTCCGCGAGAAAACCCGTGAAAACCCGCATCCTGACTGGCCTGACTGCCGCCCTGCACACCGTCGCACAAAAACAACAAATTGACCCGAATCAACTCGCCCAAACCCCGGAACTTGGCCGCAGCAAAAACCCCGCGCACGGCGACTACACCACCAACGTCGCCATGCAACACGCCAAAACCCTCGGCATGAACCCGCGCCAACTCGCCGAAGCCCTCATCGCCGCCCTGCCGGAAATCCCCGGCGTCGCCGCCCTCGAAATCGCAGGCCCCGGCTTCATCAACATCCGCCTTGAGAGCGGCAGCGACAGCGCCGTCCTGGCAGACATCGTGCGCGAAGGCGACGCCTTTGGCCGCCACACCGCCGAACACCCACAAAAAATCCTGCTCGAATACGTCTCCGCCAACCCGACCGGGCCGCTGCACGTCGGCCACGGACGCGGCGCCGCCTACGGCGCGACCCTCGCCAACATCCTCCGCGCCAACGGTCATCACGTCGAAAGCGAATACTACGTCAACGATGCCGGGCGACAAATGGACATCCTCGCCCTCTCCGTCTATTGGCGCTATATGCAAGAATGCGGCAGCGACCGCGCCCTGCCACAAGGCATCTACCAGGGCGACTACGTCAAAAACATCGCGCGCGAACACTACGCCCGCTACGGCGAACAGCACTACCACGCCCCGGAAAACTGGGTACCCGCCCACCCGGCAGAATGGAGCGCAGAAGCCATCGACAACGGCGAACGCGACGCCTGGATAGACGCAGCCATTGCCGCCCTCAAACAAACCCTCGGCGAAGCCGACTACCGCGCCATCTTCGACGCAGGACTTGACGCCGAAGTCGCCGACATCCGCGAAGACCTGCAACAATTCGGCGTCACCTTCGACCGCTGGTACTCCGAACGCTCACTGTTCACCGCAGGCCGCATCGAACAAATGCTGGACATCCTGCGCGCGCGCGGCTACCTGTACCAACAAAACGGCGCGCTCTGGTTCCGCGCCAGCGACTTCGGCGACGAAAAAGACCGCGTCGTCAAACGCGAAAACGGCATCACCACCTACTTCGCCTCCGACATCGCCTACCACTACGACAAATACCAGCGCGGCTACGACCGCATGATCGACATCTTCGGCGCCGACCACCACGGCTACATGGCGCGCGTCCGCGCCTCACTCGCCGCCCTCGGCCTCGACCCCGAAAAACTCGACATCACCCTGGTGCAATTCGCCGTGCTCTACCAAAACGGCGAAAAAATCCAAATGTCCACCCGCTCCGGCCAATTCGTCACCCTGCGCGACCTGCGCGCCCAAGTCGGCTCCGACGCCGCGCGCTTCTACTACATCATGCGCAAACCCGAACAACACCTCGACTTCGACCTCGACCTCGCCGTCTCGCACAGCAAAGACAACCCCTACTACTACGTCCAGTACGCCCACGCGCGCACCAGCCGCGTCCTCGAACGCGCGCGCGAAGAAAATATCAACTTCGACCCAACCGCCGCCCTTGCAGCGCGCGAACACCTCACCGAACCCGAAGAAAAAGCGCTCCTGCGCGAACTCGCCCGCTACCCCGACACCATTGCCGCAGCGGGCAACCAAATGGCGGGACACCTCATCGTCAACTACCTCAAAGACCTCGCCGGCGCCTGGCACCAATACTACGACGCCGGCCACAAAGTACTGCACGACGACGCCGCGCTGCGCGACGCCCGCCTGCTACTCACCCACGCCGTGCGCCAGGTGCTGCGCAACGGCCTGAACATCATCGGCGTCGCTGCCAGGGAACGGATGTAATGGCCAAAAAACCAAACAAACCGGACAACTACCTCGCCGCCCGCTTCCTCGGCGGCTCGATGATGGCGGTCGTCCTCATCGTCTTTGGCTTCGTGCTGGGCAATATGTTCGGGCAAAAAGACGGCAACAGCCGCAGCGACGACGCCAACCCGCAAATCGCCAAAGCACAGCCCGCCGCAGCCGCCAAACCGGCACGCCCGGCGATAGCCAGCACCCCGCGCAAAAGCAGCCAGCCAAAATACTCCTTCTACAACGAACTCCAGCGCCGCAGCGAAGAAGTCCGCGCCGAAGCCGCCGCGCCCGCTGCCAAAACAGACAAACCTGCCGCCGCCAAAACCGAAAAAAAACCGCGCCCGCCAACCGTCAAAGGCGCGAACTACCGCATCCAGGTCGGCGCCTTCAAAGACAAGACACAGGCCGAACAAATGCGGAAAAAAGCGGCGCTGGGCGACCTGCCGGTTGAAGTCATCTACGGCGAAAACAAACACTACCTCGTCCTCGTCGGCCCCTACGCCAGCAAAGACCAGGCGATCGGCATCCAGAAAAAACTCGAAGGGCAGAACATGAGTACCCTGCTCAAAACCTACAACAATGCGCCGTAACCCCGCCGCATTGCCTCCCCCAAAATGCGCCCCGGTGCGCTACCTCCCGCTGGATAAAACAACCGCTGCCCGCATACCCGCCGTTCTG
>NZ_CALJAH010000078.1 GCF_938028185.1 uncultured Cardiobacterium sp.
CCGCGTACTGCCTTCAGCGGCGCGCCTTGTCTGAAACTTTCGGTGGATGGCTATAGTACGCCTCCTCTTGTCGCGCATCATGAAAACGCCCGCTTTGCGGGAAAAGCGGGCGTTCGTTCAGGTGCTGCGCGTGGCGGCGAGGCTGCGGCGGATGCGGCGTTGTTCGACGCTGAGGTCGGGCGGTGGTAGCTGCGGGGTGAGTTGCCAATGCAGTTGTGCGGTATCAACGCCGAGGTGTTGCCAGGCGAGATCAAGGTGGGTGCGGCATTCTTGCAGGGTGGCGAGTGGCGCGTCGGCGGCGAGGCTGATGCTGTCCTTGCGAGTTTGGGTCAGGCGATAGTCGGTTTTCCACGGCAGCAGCCTAGCCAGCGCGTGATGGCTGGTCTGCGGGTAGATTTTGCTGCGGTGGATGAGGCTCGCCGTCGGCAGGATGAAGATGTCGTCCAGTCGCCCTTCAACGGCGCGCACGGTTTGGGTGCAACTGCCGCAGGGGCAGGGGTTCGGGTCGTCGGCAAGGATGTCATCGACGCGGTAGCGCACCAGCGGCAGGGCCTGCGTGCCAAAGGCGGTGATGAGCGGGATGTAGTGCTGGTCGTCCAGCCATTCTTTTTCGACGTGGTATTTTTCTTCGGCAAGGTGGAGGCGGCCATGCGCGCAGGTGATGCCGAGCAGGCCTTCGACGCTCTGGTAGAGGTCGCCGACGACGGCGAACTGGCGCCGCAGTGCGAGGCGGTCGCGCGCGGTCAGGGTTTCGCCGCTGTTATAGACGCGGGTGCAGCGGGTGAGTTCGAGTTCGCCCTGCATGATGCGGCGCAGCAGGGCGAGGAGGATGCTCGCCGGGGCAATGATGATGTGCGGTTGTTGGTGACGCAGTTTTTTCAGCAGGTAGCCGGGGTCGTCCTGGATGTCGTAGCTGTGCAGGGTGAGCGGTTCGCTGTCGAGCTGGTAGCAGGGGGCGTTGTTGCCACGGTAGTACCAGGCGATGCTGAGGGTTTCGGGCAGTTCGTCCGGGTAGAGGCGGGCGAGGATGGCACCGATGCGGTCTATGCGCTCTTCGTGGCTGATGAGGAAGGCGCGGCGGCGGCCTTTGCTGCCGGCGGAGAGGAGCGGGATGTAGTCGCGGGCGAAGTAGGCGTAATCGCGCGAGATATCGGCACGGACGGCGCGGGCGAAGACGTCTTCGTGGCGCGCGCCGAGGGTGTTGATTTGGTCGAAGTGGCGGGCGAGGTCGTGCGCGGTCAGCACCGGCCAGTTTTCCAGCGGCGTGCCGAGGTATTGCCGGTAGTAGGGGCTGCGCGGCAGGGTTTCTTTGTAAAGGCGGAGCAGCATCCGCCGCTGCCATTGTTCGAGGGCGTCACGGTCGGCGAAATACTGGCGACGGTTGCGCTGGTATGAAGCGAGGATTTCGTAGAGGTTGTTGGCCCGTGGTGGCATGGCGTGTCCTTTTGCGTGTGTGGCGGGCGGGGTGTGGGGATATGGTGGGGCTCACCCCACCGGCTTTTTGCTTTTTTGTACCCCCACAGAGGGTTTTAGTGGCGGAAATGGCGCATTCCGGTAAAGATCATCGCCATGCCGTGTTCGTTGGCGGCGGCGATGACTTCCGGGTCGCGTACCGAGCCGCCCGGCTGGATGATGGCGCGCACGCCTGCGGCGGCTGCGGCATCAACGCCGTCGCGGAAGGGGAAGAAGGCGTCGCTGGCAAGGACGCTGCCGCGTGTGTCCAGTCCTTCGCTTTGCGCTTTCAGCACTGCGATTTGCGAGGCGAAGACGCGGCTGGTCTGCCCCGCGCCGATGCCGATGGTGGCGCGGTTTTTGGCGAGGACGATGGCGTTGGATTTGACGGTTTTGGCGATTTTCCAGGCAAAGAGCAGGTCGTGCAGCTCTTCCGGCGCGGGTTCGCGTTCGCTGACGGTGCTCAGGTTTTCGCTGTTGATGATGCCGCTGTCCCATTCTTGCACGAGCAGGCCGCCGTGGATGCTGGTCAGTTGCCATTCGCCGCCGGTGTGGCCTTCGCTTTTGATTTCCAGCACGCGGATGTTCGGCTTCTGCGAAAGCACTTGCAGCGCGTCGTCGTCGTAGGCGGGGGCGATGAGGACTTCGACGAACTGGCGGCTGATGATTTCGCGCGCGGTTTCGCCGTCCAGCCCCCGGTTGAAGGCGATGATGCCGCCGAAGGCGGAGGTGCTGTCGCAGCGGTGCGCGGCATCGTAGGCGGCGAGGATGTTGTCGCCAAGGGCGGCGCCACAGGGGTTGGCGTGCTTGACGATGACGCAGGCGGGGTATTCGGGGAAACGCAGCACGGTTTGCAGGGCGGCGTCGGCGTCGGCGAGGTTGTTGTAGGAGAGTGCCTTGCCCTGGATTTGTTTGGCGGTGGCGAGCGTCGCCCCGGCCGGTTTGCGGCTGGTGTAGAAGGCGGCCTGCTGGTGCGGGTTTTCGCCGTAGCGCAGTACGCCGTGCAGTTGGTAGTCGGCGTGGTAGTGCTGCGGGAAGCCTTTTTCTTGCGCGCCAAACAGCGGGATGAAGTGGTTGGCAATGGCGCGGTCGTAGTCGGCGGTGTGGTCAAAGGCTTTGGCCATCAGCCGCTGGCGCAGCTCAAGGTCAAAGGCGCCGCGCTCGATGGCGGTGATGACTTCGGGGTAGTCGGCAGGGCTGACGACAACGCCGACGGATTCGTAGTTTTTCGCCGCCGCGCGCACGAGCGCCGGGCCGCCGATGTCGATGTTTTCCACGGCTTCCTCAAGGCTAACGCCCGGTTTGTCGATGGTTTCGCGGAAGGGGTAGAGGTTGACGATGACGAGGTCTATCGGCGCGATGCCGTGTTGGGTCATCACCGCATCATCGGTGC
The DNA here is from genome assembly GCF_938028185.1 of uncultured Cardiobacterium sp. Classification (GTDB taxonomy): domain Bacteria; phylum Pseudomonadota; class Gammaproteobacteria; order Cardiobacteriales; family Cardiobacteriaceae; genus Cardiobacterium. The sequence continues at coordinate 2,846 of NZ_CALJAH010000078.1, forward strand.
CGCGCCGTCCGAGGATGCCACCGTGGATTTTCGGGTGCAGGGTTTTGACGCGCCCGGCCATGATTTCCGGGAAGGCGGTGTGTTCGCTGACGTCCTTGACGGCGATGCCGGCGTCGCGCAATGCCTGCGCGGTGCCACCGGTGGAGAGGATTTCCACGCCGCTCGCGGCAAGGCGGCTGGCAAATTCGACGAGGCCGCTTTTGTCGGATACGCTGATCAGTGCGCGGCGCGGGGTGATGTTGTGGCTCATGGCGGGTCTCCCGGTCTGGTATGGTTGAAATGGCGCTTATGATACCGGATGGGCAAATGGTTAGCGGCGGCAATGGCGCTTTTGTTAAAATGAGCGCGTTTTTTCACCATAGTAGATGACCCGCGTGTTGCAATTCCGTTATATCTGGTGTGTGTTTTTGTGGTTTCCGGTGGAAGCGGGGGCGCTGCAATGCGCGGCCGACCCGCTCGCGGTCTTTACCGAACTGGGCGGCGACCCGAACGACAAGGAAGTGCACGTCCGCGCCGACAATTCTGAAGGCGATTATCTGCGCGCCGACTTCTCCGGCTCGGTGGAAATGCACCAGGGCGACAAGCACCTGTTTGCGCCCGAACTCACCTACCGCCACGAAGAAGGCAAGGCCGATCTCAACCGTGGCGGCGTCATCTCATCGCCGCAGGCAGCGATTGAGGGCATCAAGGGGCATTACGACAGCGGGGCGCAGACCGCCTCCTTTGAAGAAGCCGAATACTATATGCGCGGCAAACAGCAGGCGGCGGTGGGGTCTGCGAAAAACGCGCGCTTTGACCGCAAAAACAACCGCGATGACTTTGAAAGCGTCACCTGGACGACCTGCCCCCGCCTCCATCCCGCCTGGCACATCAAGGCGCATACGCTGATGCTCGACCACAACCGCGAACGCGGCATTGCGCGCGACATGACGCTGCGCATCGGCAAAATCCCGGTGTTCTACCTGCCCTACTTCTCCTTCCCCATCAGCTCGGCGCGGCAAAGCGGTTTCCTCATCCCCTCGATGGGCAGCAGCGAAGAGCGCGGCTTTGAAGTCAGCATCCCCTACTACTGGAACATCGCCCCCAACCAGGACGCCACCTTCACCTTCCGCCCGATGACCAAACGCGGCCTGATGGCCGACGCCGAATACCGCTTCCTCGGCGAAAAACAGGAAGGCACCCTCTACGGCGCGTTGCTCGCCAACGACCGCAAACGCCCGCATCACCCGCGCTGGAGCTGGCGCGGCACGCACCAGTACCACTTCAACGACCAGTGGCACACCGACCTGTTGCACCAGCAAGTCTCCGACGTGGACTACGTCAAAGACCTCACCACCGACTTCCGCCTCTACGACGAATGGTATCTGGAGCGCCATTTCACCCTCTACGGCAACACCGACTACGGCAACCTCATGCTGCGCGCGCAGGACTACCAGCGCATTGACCCGGTGGTCAGCGAAGCGGACAAACCCTACAGCCGCGCGCCCCAGCTCACCTACAACCACACCCTCAAAAACGGCAACTGGCGCTATGACGTGAGCGCCGAAGCCGTCCACTTCCGCAAAGACGAGTTGGGCGGTGCCAACCGCTACAGCGGCGACGTCAGCGCCGCTTACCGTCTTGATGCCGCCTACGGCTACATCGAGCCACAAATCAGCGCCAACTACGCCCATTACGACTACAGCACGCGCAAGGACAAGCTGCGCGGCAAACATCACGACCGCTTCCTGCCGACCTTCAGCTTTGACAGCAAACTCACCTTCGAGCGTAACTTCGGTTGGCAGGGCGAAGACTGGACACAAACGCTGGAGCCGCGCCTGTACTACCTCTACACCCCCTACAAAGACCAAAGCGAAATCCCCGACTTCGACACCGACGAACGCAGCCTCTCCTGGAACTGGCTCTTCGCGCGCAACCGCTTCGTTGGCGAAGACCGCATCGGCGACGCCAACCAGCTCACCACCTCCGTCAGCAGCAGCTTCTACCGCAACCACGACGGACAAGAAAAACTGCGCCTCTCGCTCGGCCAAATCCAGTACTTCAAAGACCGCCGCGTCCAGCTCGGCGACAAGGCCACCGAAAAACAAGGCCGCTCCGTGCTCGTCAGCGAAGGCCTCTACCAGATTGACCAACACTGGCGCCTCTATGGCCTCACCTACTGGGACACGCAAAAACACCGCAACGAACGCGACGTCATCAGCCTCGACTACCACCTCGACCGCGACCGCTTCATCAACCTCGCGCACCACTACAACCGCCGCGACTACAACCAGACCACCCTCGCCGCCACCTGGCGCATCAACCCGCAATGGCGGCTGTTCTACCGCAGCGACTACTCGCACCGCCACCACCGCCTCTTCAACCACGTCAGCGGCGTCGAATACAACGACTGCTGCTGGGCCTGGCGGCTGGCGGGCAAACACTGGCGCGACCGCCCCGGCGACGACCAAAAACACAGCGCCATCTACCTCGAATTCGTACTCAAAGGACTGGGCAACATGGGCAGCCGCTCCGGGCGGATGCTGCAAAAAGAAATCCACGGCTTCACCCCACTTTCAGAGGAGAACACCTTTTGAAAACACTCACCCTCGCCCTCATCGCCATCGGCATGAGCCTCGCCGCCCCGGCACAAAACCTCAAATTCGGCCCGGCCAACGCGCCCGCAGGCGCCGAACAACCCATCGACGAAATCGGCCTTGTCATCAACGACGAAGCCATCACCCGCCGCCAGCTCGCGCAAGAAATGGAGACCGCGCGGAAAAGTATGCCGAAAGACCTCAAACTGCCCGCCGGCGAACTGGAGCACCAACTGCTCGAACACATCATCATGAACCACCTGCTCGCACAAATCGAACAAAAAGCCGGGCTGGACATCAGCGAAGACGAATTGAACGCCGCCATCGCGCAAATCGCCGAACGTAACAAAGTCAGCGAACAAAAACTCTACGCCCAGGCACAACGCGACACCGGCCTGAACCGCGACGCCTTCCGCGCCCAAATCCGCAAAAGCCTCGCGCAAGAACACCTCAAAGAAGGCATGGTCGGCGCCGACATCAACATCAGCGACCGCCAGGTGGACGAATACCTCGCCAAACTGGCGCGCGAACAAGGCAGCACCATCCACGTCCAGGACCTGCTCATCCCGCTGCCCGACGGCGACGCCAACAGCCGCGCCAAAGAAGTGGACAACAAAATCCGCGAAGTCTCACAAGCCCTGCGCGACAGCGGCGGCAACCTGCAACAGGCGAGCGCCCGCGTCGCTGGCGCACACTACAACGACTTGGGCGACGTCAACCTCGGCACCATCCCGCCGCGCTTCGCCCGCGCGCTGGCCAAACTCGGCGCAGGCGAAATCGTCGAAAACCCGGTGGTGGACGACGACGGAATGCACTTCCTCAAAGTCGCCGAAAAACACAACGCCGAAGGCAACTACACCCTCGCCGAAGCCGACGTCTCGCATATCCTCTTGCGCACCAACGACGGCCACGACGATGCCAGCCAAAAAGCGCAAATAGACGCCATCTACCGCGAACTGCAAGCCGGGGCCGACTTCGCCAGCCTGGCGCGGCGCTACTCCGAAGACGCGCAAACCGCGGCCAAAGGCGGCGACCTCGGCTGGGTCAGCGCCGACCAGTTCAGCGGCGAACTGGCGCAGGCCATCGAAAAACAGGGCGTCGGCAGCATCAGCAAACCCGTGAAAACCCCCTACGGCTACCACATCATCCTCGTGCGCGACCGCCGCCAGAGCGACAAAAGCGAAGCCGTCGTGCGCGAACAAATCAAACGCAACCTCTACGCCAAAGCGCTGGACGAAGCGTGGCAACAACGCCTGCAAGCCCTGCGCCGCGAAGCCTACATCAACATCCGATGAACGAAGTCAAAGCCGCCAAACACCTGGGCCAACACTTCCTGCGTGATGAAGCCGTCATCGCCCGCCTGCTCGCCGTCATCAACGCCCAGGCGGACGAGCGCATTCTGGAAATCGGCCCCGGCCTCGGCGCGCTCACCCTGCCGCTCCTGCGACAAACCGGCGCACTGACCGCCGTCGAATACGACCCGCGCGTCCTCGCGCCGCTTGCGAAAAAAGCCGCACCCCTCGGCACCCTGCACCTCATCCACGCCGACATCCTCGATATTGATTTTGGCAATATGCTCCCTCCCCCTGTGGGGGACTGGAACAGCTCGTCCGAAGGACGAGAAAGGGCTGGGGTGGGGGTAGCGTCCATGAAATTACCGCCGATGCAAACCCGTCCTCTCCGAAACGGCGTACCTTTCAGCACATCTCCCGATTCCCAAAACCCGGCACCTTCTACCCCCACCCGTCTGCTCGCCAAACTGCGCCCCACCCAACCGCTGCCGGGCTGGCTCGCGCGCATAGGCCGCCACCTGCCCACCCTGCCGCCGCGCCTCATCCTCGTGCAAACCCTGAACCAAATGCTGCGCCGCGGCCTCTTGCCCGCCGACATGACACAATTTGCCGGACGTCACTTCCAGCTTGACGTACTTGACCTCGGCATCAGCATCCGCTTCAGCGCCGACACACAGCGCTTCACCGCAGAGAATTACCCCGGCGCGCCCGACCTGCGCCTTGCCGCCAACAGCGCCGACTACCTGCGCATGATTCTGCGCGAAGAAGACCCCGACACCCTCTTCTTCAACCGCAAACTGCAAATCGAAGGCGACACCGCGCTGGGACTTGCCACCAAAAACCTGCTCGACTGCGTGGACTGGCGCTGGCAACGCCTGCTGCCACAGCGCCTCACCGCCTGGCTGCAAACGCGCGGACACCGCTGGCACCCCGGCGCGGCATAGGCATTTACATACATCTTCCCCGCTACCCTGTATGTATAGCCATCCACCGAAAGTTTCAGACAAGGCGCGCCGCTGAAGGCAGTACGC
>NZ_CALJAH010000079.1 GCF_938028185.1 uncultured Cardiobacterium sp.
GGCGGTGGAGCGGGCTTTTATTGAGTATATTATTTAGGGTGGATGGCTATAAACACGCCCTCGCAGCTCAGGCATCAGCAGCCTGCTTGCGTAAATGTTAAGATTTATTAGCAATTAACTTAACATTTATATGGGGGCCAATATGCCGCAACACCCCAAAACCCTGCGCTGCCAACTGGCCAGCCTGGTCGCCCATGCCGCCGCCAGCCCGCTGGCCATCGCGCAGCAGGACGAAACGCTGAAACCCGTCGTCATCAGCGCCGAGCGTTCGCAAGAAACCAACTACACCATCCCCGCCAGCATCTCGGCGACAGGGCTTGACCTCTCGTTGCGCGAAACGCCGCAATCCATCTCGGTCATCACGCAGAAGCGCATGGAAGAACAGCAGCTCAACAGCGTCAGCGACGCCATCACACCCCCGGCATCTACTTCCAGAAATACGGCAACAGCGCCGACGGCTACCACTACTACATCTCGCGCGGCTACGCGATAGACAACGTCAACATTGACGGGCTGGACGCCAGCGGCGACGGCTCCGGCTACGGCCTCTCGCTGCACAACACCGACAGCGCCATCTACGAATCCATGAGCGTGGTGCGCGGCTCGACTGGCCTGCGCAACGGCCTCGGCGACCCGGGCGGCAACATCCAGATGCAGCGCAAACGCCCGACCGCCGAACCGCGCTTCAGCATCGACGCGGGCGCGGGCTCGTGGGAACATTACCGCACCGTGCTGGACGGCGGCGGCAGCCTGAACGACAACGGCACCCTGCGCGGGCGCATGGTCGCCGTGTACGACCGGGGTGGACTGTGGCAGCGGCGCGCGCGCCAGGACGGCAAAACCCTCTACGGCATCCTCGAATACGACCTCACCCCGCAGACGGTGGCGACCGTCGGCCTGCAATGGAGCGACATCCAGAGCAAACACTCCGCCACCGGCTCCTTCACCGCCTACTACGGCGACGAAGACAGCGGCTACCGCCTGACCCCGCTCGGCGCGCGCGACAACCTTGCCGCGCAATGGTCCTACGGCAAACGCCGCAAAAACGAAATCTTCACCCGCCTCGAACACCACTTCAACGACGACTGAACCCTGAGCGCCGCCTACAGCTACCGCTTCGGCAAATCCAACAACCACTACGGCATGGGCGGCACCGCTACCATCAACGCCGACGGCAGCACCGCGCTTGTCGCCCTCAAAGAACAATTCCACCCGAAAGAACACAGCTTCGACCTGCACCTCGACGGCAAATACCCGCTCTTTGGCCGCCAGCACGAAATGCAGGTTGGCGTGAGCCACAACGCCTACCGCGACGGCAAAAACGCCAAATACGACACCTACGTCGGCGAAGGCGACATCCCCGACCTCTACCGCTTCATCCGCGACGGCAACGTGGCGCGCCCGGAAAACGAACAGCTCGGCTACGGCACCAACAAAAAACAAACCAGCGCCCTCTACGGCGCGACCCGCATCCACCTCAGCGACGACTGGGCGCTGCTCGCGGGCGCGCGCCTGACCCACTGGAAACGCACCGGCTACGACTTCCGCAACGACTACATCCCGCGCGTGCGCAAAGAAAACGGCGTGCTGACCCCCTACCTCGGCCTCACCTACGACTTCAACCAAAACCTCACCGCCTACGCCAGCTACAGCACCATCTTCCGCCCGCAGGACAACGAAGACATCAACCACAACGCGCTTGACCCGGAAAAAGGCGCGACCTACGAACTGGGCGTCAAGGGCGCCTGGCTGGACGACCGCCTCAACGCCTCCGCCGCCATCTATGAAGTGCGCAAGGACAACCTCGCCGTTAAGGCGGGCGAACACGCGGACGGCAGCGACTACTACCGCGCCGAAGACGACACCAAAGGACGCGGTTGGGAGCTGACCGTCTCCGGCGAGCCGCTGCCCGCCTGGCATATGGACGCCTCCTACACCCGCACCAAAATCGACGGCAAAAACGGCCAGCGCCTGAAAACCGATGTCCCGCTGCACCTCATCAAAGCCTTTACCAGCTACGACATCAATGACCAATGGACCGTGGGCGGCGGGCTGAACTGGCAGAGCAAAATCTACGCCGAGCCGGAAATCCCGGGCGAAGTAGGCATCGCCGCCAGCCAACAAAAAGCCTACACCACCGTTGACCTCATGGCGCAATACCGCCCGGTGAAAAACCTGCGCATCGGCCTGCACGCCAACAACCTCTTCAACCAGGAATACCGCACCGTGCCGAATATGCTCTCCTACGGCGCGCCGCGCAGCATCATGGCGACCTTCCGCTACGAATTCTAAAGACGGCAGCCACTATCTGCTTTACATACACCTTGAGCGCGTAGCGTCGCATCGCCGCCGTTTTCCCCGGTGGGTCAAGACCCACCCTACGGATTTACATCCCCCTGCAGGACGCGCCTTTTCCATCCCCATGCCAATCACCGCCCTCGCCTACCTCCTCATCCTTATCGCCGCTGCCTACAGCTACCACGGCGCCCCCTCACAGCGCCGCCTGCCTACCCGCTACGCATGGGACATCGCCTGGCGCGCCGCAGCAAGCGGGTTTCTCCTCCTCGCCAGCCAACACGGCGGCTACGCCATCCCGATCACCCTCGCCGCCTATAGCAATCCTCTCTAAATTCTATACAATCATCAATTTCCCTAGAGCCTGACCATGCCATACCCACAAGCCATGAGAGAAAGAGCCATAGCCGCGTATCTGGAACAGGGCATGAAGAAGATCGAAGTTTGCAGAATATTCGGTATACAACGGCGCAGCT
>NZ_CALJAH010000080.1 GCF_938028185.1 uncultured Cardiobacterium sp.
GAGGTACGGGCGCAGGCGGGCGGCGGCACGCGCCAGCGCCGCCAGGTCGCCGCCGGGACTTTTGACGAGGAGGTAGAAGGGGATGTCGTGGTCGCTGATGAGGCGGGTGTTGAGGGAGGGGTCTGCAACGCGGGCGGCGAGTGCGGCGAGGGTGTCGCGGCTGGTGGCGGCCAAGCGATGGCTGCGCGCGAGCCAGTCGCGGTCGGGTGTGCCGTCGGGGCTGAGGATGATGCCGCCGTGGTTGATGATGGCGTGGTCGGCGAAGGGGAGGGCGACGCGGCGGTAGGCGTCGTGGTTGCGCGCGGTGGTGGGGATGATGCGGGCGTGCGCCTGCCAGTGCGCGAGCAGGGTTTGTTGTACGGGCGAGGTGTATGAAACCGGGCTGCCGTCGCGCAGATACGCGACGGGGATATGCGCGTCGCCGGGCGGTGCTTTGCGGCCGCTGGTAAAGAGGGTGTCGTCAAGGTCGGCAAAGAGGAGGATTTGCATGGGGTTTTTTGTCGGGGAAGCGGATGGGATTTACGGGGAGGGCATGATGTGGCGGAAGATTGGGGGCGGTTTGTTATTCGTTTGGGTGTAGTCGCTGCGCGGTTCATTTGCTGCCCCACCCCGGCCCTTCCCCGCGGGGGAGGGAGCCGTTCTGCGAATGCCCACAGAACGGAATTGCCAACAGCCCCGGGCCATTCATGTCCGGGCTGTGGTTGCCGGGCGTTATGGTTGTGTCAGTTGCACCAGTTGCGCCCCCAATGCGACGGCGGTGTCGCGCAGGGCGGGGTTTGCCGGGTGTTCGTGGCAGATGTGGATGTGGTCGTAGTCGTGTGCGGGCGGCAGGTTGTAGAGGTAGTAGGGCACGCCCGCGTCGTAGGGGTCGGCAAAGTCGCGTTTGTGGGTGAGTGCGCCCCAGATGTGTGCCGGGGAGCGGGTGCTGGATTGCAGCCATACTTGCGCGCCGCTGTACTGTGCCAGTTCGCGTGCATAGACGGCGGGCGGGTGGATGTATTCGCCGGTGCCGAGGACGAGGACGCGCGCGTCCGCCCGGATGCTGTGCCGCGCCAGGAGTGCTTTTGGCAATTGCAGCGCGTGGCGGATGCCGAGGCGGCCGTGGCCGCTGTCGGCAATGGTGATGACGCGTTCGGCGGTGGCGGGCAGTGCGGGCGGGGTGCATTGGGCGTGGTAGTGCCAACTGCCGCGCAGCAGGCAGTGGCGCGGGATGTTATCGGCGGTGGCCGGGCTGAAGTCGGTGAGGCAGAGCCAGTGTGTGTGTTGCAGGGCGGGCAGGTGCGGCGCCAGCGCGGCGGCGAGGGCGCGGAAGGTGTCGCCGGTGGAGAGTTCGTCGTCGATGAGAACGAGGCTGCGCGCGGCGTGGAAGCGGCGGCGGTTTTCGGCGTCATCCGGCAGGTGCAGCCATTGTTGGCTGGCGTGGCTGTGGCTTTCGGCAAAGGGTAGGGTTTCCGCCCCGGCGACGCGCAGGCGGCTGGTGTGCAGGTAGAGTGCCTCGCTCTGCGGCGCGCGCGCAAGCCACGCCTCAAACACGCCTTGTGCCAGCGCGGTTGCCGTCTCCGCCATGCCGATGAACAGTACCGGCGCGGGCAGGTCGTCGGGCAGTTTGGCGGCGAGTGCCTGGTGGATGCGGGCGAGGGTCGCAGTCGCCACCGGCCAGTGTTTGCCGAGGACTTTGCTGACGAAGAGGAAGGCGCGGCGCGGGTTGGCGCGGGCGCCTATGGCAAAGAGTTCGTCGGGCGGCAGGTCGGTGCGGTCAATGGTGAGGGTCAGGCGGCCATCGGGCAGGTCGTGAACGTGGGTCATGGCGGGGCAGGGCAGGGCGGCAATCGGGCGGGCATTATATCGGTAGCGCCAGGGCAAAACTGCTACAATCGCCCCGCTTTCCGCACCTGTAATTCATCCTGAAATCAAAGGAGTACTTATGGCAGTCAATCTGCAAAAAGGCCAGAAAATCTCTCTGGAAAAAGAAGCGGGCGGCGCGCTCACCAGCGTCGTCATGGGGCTTGGCTGGGACGTCGCCAAAAAGAAAGGGCTGTTCGGCTTTGGCGGTGGCAACCAGTCCATCGACCTGGATGCCTCCTGTTTTATGTTTGACGACAACAACCAGCCGGTTGACCTCGTGTACTTCGGCCACCTGCGCAGCAATGACGGCTCCATCCAGCACAGTGGCGACAACCTCACCGGCGAGGGCGACGGCGACGACGAGCAAATCGCGGTCAACCTGGCGCGGGTACCGGCGCAGGTCAAGTCGCTGGTATTCACCGTCAACAACTTCACCGGGCAGAATTTCAGCCAGGTGGAAAACGCCTACTGCCGCCTCGTGGACGGCCAAAGCGGCAAGGAAATCGCCCGCTACGACCTCTCCGCCCAGGGCAAACACACCGCGCAGGTGATGGCAAAACTCTACCGCCACAACGGCGAATGGAAAATGCACGCCATCGGCGAAAACGGCCAGGGCAGAACCGCCGACGAACTGCTGCCGCTGATCGCCCCGCACCTCTGACCCGCCCCGGCAGTCCCGCACGGACTGCCTTTTACCTTAGAACCTGTTTAGTGTCTCTGGCACGGACGCCGCCGACACATCTTGACCACACGGCTGCGTTGCGAAACTTGGCAATAGTCCCGCTATTACCTGCGTTTCGCGCCTTGCCGTGCAGCCAGTCTGTATCAGCGGACGCCTCGCGCAGAAACGCTAAACAGGTTCTTACAAAACCAAGGAAAACCCCATGCGACGCCTCCCCGTTTACCTCCTCGTTGATACCTCCGGCTCGATGCACGGCGAAGCCATCGAAGCCGTGCGCAACGGCCTGCAAGTCATGCTCTCCGCGCTGATGCAAGACCCTTACGCGCTCGAAACCGCTTACCTCTCCGTCATCGCCTTCGACAGCAGCGCGCGCCAGCTCACCCCGCTGACCGAACTCACCAGCTTCCAGTTGCCCAACCTGCAAGCCAACGGCATGACCGCGATGGGCGAAGCGCTCAGCCTGCTCGCCGACTGCATCCAGCGCGAAGTCGTCAAAGGCAGCGCCGAACAAAAAGGCGACTGGAAGCCGGTCGTCTTCCTCCTCACCGACGGCGCGCCGACCGACGACCTCGACCGCGGCATCAACGCCATCCGCCAAGTCAAAACCGGTACCTTTGTCGCCTGCGCCGCCGGTCCCGGCGCCGACACCGGCACGCTGAAACGCATCACCGAAACCGTCGTCTCGCTCGACACCGCCGACTCCAGCACCCTCAAGAGCTTCTTCAAATGGGTCTCCGCCTCCATCTCCGTCTCCAGCCAAAAAATCGAAAGCGGCAAAGAAGTCAGCGGACTGGACGAACTGCCGCCGCCGCCGCCCGAACTCAACATCGTGCTGTAAACCATGGCCATCACCCTGCAAAAAGGCCAGGGCGTCAGCCTGCGCAAAGAATCCGGCTACGACCTCTCGCGCCTGACCGTCGGCCTCGGCTGGGACATCGCGCCGAGCACGCCCGCCTATGACCTCGATGCCGTTGCCTTTCTGCTGGATGGCGACGGCAAGGTGCGTAACCTCGGCAAACTTGGCGCGAATGGCCGACCGACGCTGGAAGGCGGCGACGTCGTCTTCTACAAATCGCTCGTCCACCCCAGCGGCAAAGTGCGCCTCTCCGGCGACAACCAGAGTGGCAGCACGAGCGGCGACGCCGAACAAATCGAAGTCGCGCTGGACACCCTGCCCGACGCCTACCGGCAAATCATCTTTGCCGTTGCCATCTACAAAGGCCACGAACGCAAACAGAGCTTCGCCGGGGTGCGCCGCGCCCACATCCGCGCGGTCGATGGCAAAGGCCAGGAAATCTGCCGCTACGACATCGGCAGCGACCCGGCAAACCACGCCTGTGCCATGACCTTCGCCAGCGTGGTGCGCGGCGCGGGCGGCTGGAACTTCAACGCCATCGGCGAATTTCACGACACTGACCGCTTCATCGACCTGCTCAAGCGCTATTTGCCGTATTGAACCATACCGCCCGTTCAAAACCGCAGGGTGGGATTGCCCCACCCAGCAATCTGACAACGGAAGAATCCCATGCTAACTATCGAATTACCCATCGAACTCGAAAATCGCCTGGACGCGCTTGCCCAGGCGACCGGACGAAGCAAAAGTGATTATATTACCGAGGCTATTCTTGAATATTTGGAAGACCTTGCCGATCTGCACCTTGCCGAACAGCGGCTGCGCGATATCCAAAACGGCAAAAGCAAAACGGTTCCCCTGGAAGAAGTCTTGAAGCGTTATGGCATGGAAAATTGAATTTTCCGATAGTGCCGAACGCGAACTGGACAAACTTGACCCGCAAATCTCCAGACGCATCCTTGAATACCTGCAACAACGCCTCGCCAAACTGGATAACCCGCGCAACCTTGGGGCTGCATTGAAAGGCAGTAAACTGGGTATGTTCTGGAAATACCGCGTTGGCGACTACCGCATTATTGCCAGCATAGAGGACAAAATTATGCGCATTCTTGTCGTGCGTATCGATAACCGGCGTGATGTATAGCCATCCACCGAAAGTTTCAGACAAGGCGCGTCGCCGAAGACAGTACGCGGTTGTACGGCGAGACGACGCAACACCGTATGAGGCTTTCGGTGGATGGCTATATATCGCAAATAACCTCGTAAACCTGCCATAAGGAAACCCCATGACCCGACGCCTCCTCACCTACATCTGCATTGACACCTCCGGCTCCATGCGCGGCGAGCCCATCGAAGCCGTCAATACCGGGCTGCAAGCGCTGCTCGCATCATTACGGCAAAACCCCTACGCGCTGGAAAGCGTCCACCTCACCATCACCACCTTCGACTCGCAGATTAAGGACGTGCTGCCGCTGACGCCGCTGGAGCAGGTCGTATTGCCGGAAATCGTCTGCCCGGACAGCGGCGCGACCTTCCTCGGCGCGGCACTCGAACACATCGCCCACGCCGTACAACGCGACCGCATCACCAGCAGCGGCGAACAAAAAGGCGATTGGCGCCCCATCCTTATTATCCTCACCGACGGCAAACCGACCGACCTGCTCGCCTACAGCGAGGCCATCCCGCTCATCAAAAGCCTCGGCTTCGGCAACATCGTCGCCTGCGCCGCCGGGCCGAAGGCGGACGCCTCCTACCTCAAACAACTCACCGACACCGTCGCCTCGCTCGATACCATGGATGCCAGCGCCTTCGCCCAATTCTTCCAATGGGTTTCGGCAGCAGTTGCCAGCAGCAGCGTCAGCGTGGGTTCGCCCGGCGCGAGCAACGACCTGCCACCGCCGCCACCGGAAATCAACATCGTGCTGTAACCCCCAAAAAATCGCCGCCGGAAGCGTCCTGCGGCGGTTTTTTCTGCTAGAGGGTGTTTGCAATTTGAAAAATCCCCCTCCCCTGCAGGGCGAAGCCCGCAGCGGAGGTGAGCGATACAGCTCATGAACTGAAATTGCTGTTTTTCAATGGTTTTGCTGCCCTCACCCCAGCCCTCTCTCTTGCTTCGCAAGCAATGCTTGTCCCACAGGGAAAGGGGGTTTTCCCAGACTCCAAACAGGTTCTAAAAAGAGTAGGCGGTCATGGCGGTCACATTATGAGTTTTTCGTCGCAAATCCTGCCGCGAGACGGGCGATGATTGCCGCAGCGCTGCCGGGGCGGGCAAGCGGCGCGTTTTGTCCGGCCCAGAAGGGCGAGTATCCGTAGTTGCCCGCGCTTTCGGCGGCGCTTTTCAGGCGGAAGGCGGCAGCACCGGCGAGCGGGAAGGGCAGGGCGGCGGGGTGTATTGCCCCCAGTTTGCGCATGAGGTCATTGACGATGCCGCGCGCGCAGCCGCCGCTGAAGAGGTTGGTCAGCGCGGTGGTTTCGCCACGCGCGTCTTGCAGGGCGGCGCGGTGTGCCGCGCTGGTAGTGGCTTCGTCGGCGAGGAGGAAAGCGCTGCCAACCTGTACCGCGTCCGCGCCAAGCGCCATCGCCGCGCGCACTGTCGCTGCATCGCTGATGCCGCCTGCTGCGACAAGCGGCAGGGATACGGCGCGGCGGATGTTCGGCAGGAGCGCAAACAGCCCGCTTTGTCCGTCCGGGTCATGGTTGAGAAACCAGCCGCGGTGCCCGCCCGCTTCCAGTCCCTGGGCGATGATGCCGTCCGCGCCGTGTTCTGCCAGCCAGCGCGCTTCGGCAACGCTGGTGGCGCTGGAAAGGATTTTTGCACCCGTTGCCTTGACCGCCGCCAATAGTGGCGCTTCCGGCAGGCCAAAATGGAAGCTGACCACCGGCGGGCGGTGTTTCTGCACCACGGCAAGGGCTGTCACATCAAAGGGTTGGCGGACAGGGTCAGCGGGAATGTCGGCAGGTGTCAGGCCGAATTTGGCGAGATGCGGTGCGAGCAGGTCAAGCCAGGTTTTGCGCTGCGCCTCATTCACGGCAGGCGGCCGATGCGCGAAGAAATTGACGTTATACGGCGCATCGCCGACGGCAGCACGGATGGTGGTGAGCGCCGCATCAAGCTGTTCCGGGCGGTACATCGCGCAGGGGAGTGAACCGAGCGCGCCCGCATTACAGGCGGCAATGGTCAGCGCCTCGTTTTGTACGCCAAGCATCGGTGCCTGGATGAGCGGGTATGTCAGGCGGGAGAGGAGGTGTTGCATGGGGTGGCTCCGGTTGGGAAAACAGCGTTGCGGTGGGTGCTGGTTGCCGTGCAACTATGGGGTCAGGCGGCTGCCGGGCAGCGGCAGGGTGATGGTTGGCGCGGGCGTGTCCGCTTTTTCCGGATGCAGGCTGAAGCTGATGCCGTTGCGGTCGCGGGTATAGCCGGGCGGTAGCGGCGCTTCGGGATGGTTCAGGAGTTCAAAGGCGCGCAGGTAGCGGTTGGCATTGAGCAGGCGAGCCTGGTAATTCGACCAGTCTGGCCCTTCCATTTTGCACACGGGGTTGAGCAGTGAGCAGTATTTTTTCCGCTGCTCCGGTGCGGGCACACGCACTTCGTCGTGGGCAACGGCAGCGAGGATTTCCGGCAGGCAATAGCGGCTGTTTTTATAGAGCCATTGCGCTTCGACTTGGTGCATAAAGATGAAATAAATGGTTTTTTCGGCATCGCTGGCGTTCGGATCGGCGGCAATTTTGGCGTCATCCGCATGAGTGCTTTCGCTACCACCAAGCCATTCGCCATACATCAGCGGGCAAAGGGCGAGGGTTTCGGCAGGCTGCACTTGCAAGGCGTTGCAGTCGGCGGGCAGCGGCGTTTCCGGTGGCAATTCGGCGCGCATTTGTGCAAGCAAGGCGATATTGCGCTCCACCAGCGCAATGCCAACCATACTTTGTAGCATCAGCCCGTGGCTTTGGATGAAGCGCAGGCCGAGTTTGGCATCGCGACAGGCTCCATGCTGTGCCGCGTCGCGTTCACCGGCAGCGAAGCGGTAGGCGTGCAGGGTGTTTTCCAGTACCAGCGGGCGAAAGGGAGGCCAGTTGTCGCCATATTGTCCCGGCTGCGGCCGGAAGTAGTCGTATTGGCGCAGGCGGTTGATGGTGTCGCCTTGCTGCTGCCATTGTGTGCGGGTTTCTGGCGTGGTGTTTTGCCAGGCGGCGAGATGCTCTCGTGCAAGCGTAAGGCAATCGGCGGTCTCGCGCCTGCATTCCGGCAGGTCTTTTGGCCAGTCTTTGCCCGCATTCATGGGCAGATCAAACAGCGCCGCATAACCGTTTTCGCCGCTAACCGCCGGGCGTGCCTGTTCCAGTTGGGCAATGAGTGTCGGGTCGGGCGGGAGGTTGGGATAAGTGAGCACAGCGAGATAGGCCGCGCCAATGGTTTGATAAAGAAGGTCAAAGGTGAGCATAACGGCCTCGCTTTAGCGATTGAGACGGCTGCCCGGTAGCGGCAGGGTGATGGTTTGCGCGGGCGCGTCCGCTTTTTCCGGATGCAGGCTGAAGGTGAGCCCGTTGCCATCGCGGCTATAACCGGGAGGTAGCGGTGCGCCGGGGTGTTGCAGTAGTTCAAAGGCGCGCAGGTAGCGGTTGGCATTGAGCAGGCGGGCTTGGTAGTTACGATAAGTTTCAGCGAAGTTGGCTTGCGCGACCCGGCAAAGGATATTGAGCGGCGAGCAGTAGCGTGGCCAGTCATCTGCCACGGGGGTAGCAGCTTCATCGCGGGCGACCGCGGCGATGATTTCCGGTGCACAGTATTTGCGGCTTTCATACAGGCGCTGTCTGTCCGTCTGGTTTTTCATGATGGCGAACATTTTCTCGAGCAGGGCTTTTCCTTGGAGTTTTTCTGAATCGGGGGTGTGCAACCGGTTTGTCACATCGCTCATGGTTAGCCATTCGCTGTACATCAGCGGGCAGAGGGCGATGGTTTCCGCAGGTTGTGACCGCAGTGCATCGCAATCGGCGGGCAGCGGGTGATTCGGCGGCAATTCGGCGCGCATCCGCGCCAGCAGGTCAATATCACGTCTGAGTAGCCGGGCAGCAACTATGCTTTCCAGCAGTGAGCCGTGACTGTCGAGCATACGCAAGGCAAGGTTGGCATCGCGGCAGGTGCTTGGCAGCGCCTGCTCCCGCTCGCCCGCTGCAAAGCGGTAGGCGTGCAGGTCTTGTTGCATGAAAAGTAACTGATAAGGCGGTGTGGGGCTGTCTATCGCCAGTTGTTCCGCCGACGGACGGAAGTAGCTGTAACGCCGCAGGTTTTCCACCGCCTGTTCTTGCGCCTGCCACGTTTGCTGTATTTGCAGCGCGACTTCACGGTAAGTGGCGAGGTGTTCGCGGGCGAAGGCGAGGCAATCACGCGGTGTATCGGGTTTGCACCGCGGCAATTCCTCTGGCCAGTCTTTGTTTGTCAGCGGCAATTTGTGCAACGCTGCATAACCGTTTTCGCCGTCCACCGCAGGACGCACCTGCTCCAGCTCGGTGATTTGCGTCGGGTCGGGTTCAGTCGTGCCGGGGTAAGACAAGACGGTGATGTAAACCGCTGTAAAGAGGTTTTTCAGCGCGGTGTAGGGGAGCATCGTGGATTCCTGTAATAGCGGATAAAAATTATCGCCATGGGCATTGCTGCGCATGGCGATGGTTTTGGGTGCGGGCGGCGGGGTTAGTGTTTCGCGCGGCGGATGGCGGCGAGCTGCGCCATGGTTTGTGCCAGTTCTGCCTGCGCGCGTGCCAGTTCCAGTTTGGTGCTGGATTTGTCGCGCATTTTTTCTTCGGCGCGGCGGCGTGCTTCGCGTACCCGTTCTTCATCGAGGTGTTCGGCACGTTCGGCATCGTCGGCGAGGATGATGGTCTGTTCGTGCTGGACTTCGATGAAGCCGCCAGAGATGTAGATGACTTCTTCTTTGCCGCCTTCTTGTGTCAGGCGCACTTGTCCTGCCTTGAGGACGGCCAAGAGCGGCGCGTGTCCCGCGAGGATGCCCAGTTCGCCGTGGTCGGCGGTAGCAACGATGCGCTCCGCCTCGCCGCTAAAGAGTTGGCGGTCGGCGCTGACCATGTTGACGTGAAAGGTGTTCGCCATCGTGTTCCCCCTGCGGGTTTATTTGACGGTTTCGGCTTTCGCCAGCACTTCGTCAATGGTGCCAACCATGTAGAAGGCCTGTTCCGGGATGTGGTCGTATTCGCCATCAACGATGCCCTTGAAGCCACGGATGGTTTCTTTGAGCGGCACATATTTGCCCGCTGAGCCGGTGAAGACTTCGGCGACGAAGAAGGGTTGCGAGAGGAAGCGCTGGATTTTACGCGCGCGGTACACGACCTGTTTGTCTTCTTCGGAGAGTTCGTCCATCCCCAAAATGGCGATGATGTCGCGCAGCTCCTTGTAGCGTTGCAGCACGCCCTGTACGCGGCGGGCGGTTTCGTAATGTTCGTCGCCGATAACGAGCGGATCAAGCTGGCGCGAGGTGGAGTCGAGCGGATCCACTGCCGGATAGATACCGAGTTCGGCAATCTGGCGCGACAAGACGACGGTTGCATCCAAGTGAGCGAAGGTGGTTGCCGGTGAGGGGTCGGTCAAGTCGTCCGCCGGAACGTACACTGCCTGGATGGAGGTGATGGAGCCGGTTTTGGTCGAGGTGATGCGTTCTTGTAGTTTGCCCATTTCTTCGGCAAGGGTCGGTTGGTAGCCTACCGCTGACGGCATCCGCCCCAACAGCGCAGAGACTTCGGTACCGGCCAGGGTGTAGCGGTAGATGTTATCGACGAAGAAGAGGACATCGCGACCTTCGTCACGGAAGTATTCGGCCATGGTGAGTCCGGTCAGGGCGACGCGGAAGCGGTTGCCCGCCGGTTCGTTCATTTGCCCATAGACCAGTGATACTTTGTCAAGGACGTTGGACTCTTTCATTTCGTAGTAGAAGTCGTTGCCTTCGCGCGTCCGTTCACCGACCCCGGCGAAGACGGAGTAACCGCTGTGCTCAATGGCGATGTTACGGATGAGTTCCATCATGTTGACGGTTTTGCCGACACCGGCACCGCCGAAGAGTCCGACTTTACCGCCTTTGGCAAACGGGCAGAGCAGGTCAATCACCTTGATGCCGGTTTCAAGCAGCTCAGTGGAGTTGGCAAGGTCATCGTAGGCGGGTGCCTGGCGGTGGATGCCCCAATAGGCTTCCGCGTCAATTTTCGGGCCGTGGTCAATTTCTTCGCCCAGCACGTTCATGATGCGTCCCAGTGTCGCCTTGCCAACCGGTACGGTAATCGGCTTGCCGGTGTTTTTGACGTCCATGCCGCGCACCAAGCCTTCGGAGGAACCCATGGTGATGGTGCGCACGACGCCGTCGCCAAGTTGTTGCTGGACTTCAAAGACGGTGCCGCCTTGTTCGGCTACCAGTGCGTCGTTGATTTTCGGCACTGCGTCTTCGGGGAATTCGATATCGACGACCGCGCCGATGACCTGAACTATTTTACCGGTACTCATCTTTACCTCTTTTCAATTCAATCCGTTTTCGTCAGACGGCGGCTGCGCCGCTGACGATTTCCGTCAATTCTTGCGTAATTGCTGCCTGACGGGCTTTGTTGTATTGCAATTCAAGCTCGCCAATCAGGTTGGCGGCGTTATCCGATGCGTTTTTCATCGCAATCATCCGTGCTGACATTTCGCAGGCGATGTTTTCCGCGACCGACTGTTTGACCAGCGATTCGAGATAGCGTACCGCCAGTTTGTCGAGTATCTGCTCGGCATCGGGTTCGTATTCGTATGTCCAGGCGTGATCGGGCGCGTAATGGTCGTCGCTGATGATGGTGGCAGGCAGAAACTGCATGATCATCGGTTCTTGCGTCATGGTGTTGACGAAACGGTTGCCAACGAGATAGACCCGGTCGAGTTCGCCACTGCGGTAGGCATCTATCATTGCGCCAATGCCGCCAATGAGGTCGCGCAGGGCAGGGTTGTCGCCGTAAGCATCAACGGTAGTGATGATGTTGCCGTTGATGCGGTTGACGAAGGCGATGCCTTTGCGTCCAAAGACGCTGAATTGCAGTTCGCGACCCTGTTTGCTTTGTTCTTCAACGTGCGCCAGCAGTTTTTTGAACAGGTTGATATTCAGACCACCGCAAAGACCGCGGTCGGTACTGACGACGATATAGCCGACTTTTTTTACCGGTTTGTCGCTTTCGCTGAAGAAGGGATGGGCGACTTCGGCACGGGTTTTCAGCAGGTGGGCGATGACGCGCAGGATGTTATCAACATAGGGCCGTCCTTCCAGCATGGCATCTTGTGAGCGTCGCATTTTTGAGGCCGCCACCATTTGCATGGCTTTGGTGATTTTCTGCGTGCTTTTGATGCTTTTTATCTGCGAGCGGATGTCCTTGGCATTAGACATGGCGGTTTCCTCACCAGGCGCCTTTTTCTTTGAAGGCGTTCAGGGCTGAGGCCAAACCTTGCTGGATTTCGTCGTCGTAAACGCCACGGCTGTTGATGGTATCCATCAGCGGCTGGTGGTCGCTGTGCATATATTGCAGCAGCGCCTGTTCGTAAGCCTGGATTTTTTCAACCGGGATTTCGTCAAGATAGCCGTTTTCTGCGGCGAAGAGCGAGACTGCCATTTCGGCAACGCTCATCGGGTTGAACTGGCGCTGTTTCATCAGTTCGGTCACGCGCTGTCCGCGTTCAAGCTGTTTGCGCGTAGCTTCGTCAAGGTCGGAGGCAAACTGGGCAAATGCTGCCAGTTCGCGGTATTGCGCCAGTGCCAAACGCACGCCGCCGCCGAGTTTTTTGATGACTTTGGTTTGTGCCGCACCGCCGACGCGCGAAACGGAGAGACCGGAGTTAATGGCCGGACGGATACCTGCGTTGAACAGGTCGGTTTCGAGGAAGATTTGTCCGTCAGTAATGGAGATGACGTTGGTCGGAACGAAAGCGGAGACGTCCCCTGCCTGGGTTTCGATAATCGGCAGGGCGGTGAGCGAGCCGGTGGTGCCTTTTACGGCGCCGTTAGTGAGACGCTCGACTTCTTCAGCATTGATACGGGCGGCGCGTTCCAGCAGGCGGGAATGGAGGTAGAAGACGTCGCCCGGATAGGCTTCGCGTCCTGGTGGGCGTTTCAGCAGCAGCGAGATTTGGCGGTATGCCCACGCCTGTTTGGTGAGGTCGTCATAAACGATGAGTGCGTCTTCACCGCGGTCGCGGAAGTATTCGCCCATGGCGCAACCTGCGTAAGGGGCGATGTATTGCATCGCGGCGGAATCGGAGGCGGTCGCAGCGACGATGATGGTGTGTTTGAGAGCGTCGTGTTCTTCCAGTTTGCGCACCACGGCGGCGATGGAAGAGGCTTTTTGGCCGATGGCGACGTAGATACACTTCACCCCGGTGTCGCGCTGGTTGATGATGGCATCTACGGCGATGGCGGTTTTCCCAGTTTGGCGGTCGCCGATGATGAGTTCGCGCTGGCCTCGACCAATCGGCACCATTGAGTCAATGGATTTGAGACCGGTTTGCAGCGGCTGGTCAACGGATTGGCGTTCGATAATGCCGGGAGCGATTTTTTCGATGGGCGAGGTTTCGCTGGTTTTGATGTCGCCTTTGCCGTCTATTGGCTGTCCGAGGGCATTGACGACACGACCAAGCAGTTCACGCCCGATCGGGACTTCAAGGATACGTCCGGTACAGGTGACTTTGTCTCCTTCAGAGAGGTGGTCGTATTCACCGAGGATAACGACGCCGACGCTGTCACGTTCGAGGTTGAGCGCAAGGCCATAAACGCCGCCGGGGAAGGCGATCATTTCCCCAAGCATCGCCTGCCGCAATCCCTGGATGCGGGCGACACCGTCGTAAAGACTGATAATCGTGCCTTCGGCTTTGCTTTCGACCTTGTTGTCGTAATCGGCTATTTTTTCCTGGATAAAGCCGCTGATTTCAGCAGGATTGAGTTGCATGATTCGTTTCCCTTAGTCATCGAGTTTCTGGGCGAATTCGGCGATTCTGCCCTTCAGCGTCTGGTCAATTACCAGTCCGTCGTATTCCAGCACTACCCCGGCGAGCAGGGCGGGGTCTTCATGGATTTCCAGCACGACTTCGCGCCCCGTCTTTTTCTGCATCAGGCGACGCAGGTTGTTTTCGTCAGCAGACGAGAGCGGCTTGGCGCTGGTGATACGCACCATGCAGGTGTCGCTTTGTGCGTAGAGCAGTTCGTCATAGACGTCAGCAATGTCTGGCAACACCGCGATGCGGTCGTGTTCTTCCAAGAGGCGCAACAGGTTGTGCTCTTCGTTGTTGATGCCCTGTTTGCGCTGTTTTTTTAGCAGTTGTTCCAACCAGCCTTGCATTTGCGTGAGAAATCCGGGCAGTGCGAGGTGTTCCGGGACTTCCGGCGCCTGCATGATGGCTTTGGCGGTGTGCAGGAACTGTTGCCAGTGTTGCTGCGCCTTGCCATCTTTCGCGTTGGCGAGGATGGCTTTGGCGTAGGGACGGGCGATGGTTTTTGACTCGGCCATGATTTACAGTTTCTCGCTCAGTTCGTTCAGCAGGCGCTTGTGGTCATCGGCTTTGACTTCGCGGCCAATGACTTTTTCTGCTCCCTGAACGACCAGATCGGCGATCTGGCTGCGCAGGGTTTCGCGCGCCTTGCGTTTTTCCTGTTCGAAGTTGTCGCGTACTGCCGCAATTTCGCGTTCACCGGCAGTTTTGGCTTCCACGCGGGCATCCACAACGAGTTGTTCGGCCTGTTTTTGTGCGCGCCCGACGATTTCAGTTGCCTGGGTTTTGGCCTGGGCGATGATGCGGGCGGTTTCTTCTTGTGCATCCGCGATGCTGTGCTTGGCCTTGTCTGCCATGCTCAGCCCTTCGGCGATTTTCTGGCGGCGTGCTTCTGCCACTTGCGAGAACAGCGGCCAGATGTATTTGTGGGTGAACCACCACAATACGAGGAATGTTCCGATCTGGCCAATCAGCGTCAGATTGAGATTCATAGTGACACCTTCGGCGGGTTCGCCGTGATTAGCCGTTCAGTGCGTTCAGCATCGGGTTGCCAAATACCATGATCAGGGCGATAACCACGCCAATCATGGCGACGGCATCAAGCAGACCGACGATAATGAAGAATTTGCCGAGGAGCGGGTTCATCATTTCCGGCTGACGGGCGCTGCTTTCGATGTATTTGCCACCGAGCAGGCCGAAACCGAGCGCCGTACCCAGCGCGGCAAGGCCGAGGATGATTGCGGCGGCAATCGCGGTGGAGCCTTGCAGTTGGGCAATGGCAGCTAATTTTTCCATGGGAACCTCCAGATTAAGTTAAAGGAAAAAGCGGGTATTTAGTGGTGCGGCTCGGTGGTCGAGAGGTAGACAACAGACAGCACCATGATGATATAGGCCTGAAGCGAGACGATCAGGATGTGGAAGATGGCCCATGCGCCGCCCGGTATGAACTGGAAGAACCACGGCAGGAAGGCAATCAGGATGAAGACGAGTTCCCCGGCAAAGAGGTTGCCGAAAAGACGCAGCGAGAGCGAGATCATTTTGGCGAAGTCTTCGATGAGTTTCAGCGCCAAGTTGATGGGGTAGAACAGGATTTTGCCGATGAGGGATTCGGATTCAAACGGGTGGTTGCCCATGGCCTTGATGAAGCCGAACGGGCTGTTGTTTTTCAGCAGATAGATGTAGGTGAGGGCAATGATGGTGATGGAGATGGCAAAGGTGGCATTGGCATCGGTTGAGGGGACGATTTTCAGGTGATGAATGCCAAACTGGGCGGCAACGCCAGGCATGAAATCAACCGGGATCATGTCCATCACGTTCCAGAAAAATACCCAACAGAAGATGGTGAGCGCCAGCGAGCCGATGTCGGCGCGTGATTTGCCGAAGAAGTCCTTGACGACGCCATCCACGAAGTCAAAGGCCATTTCGGCGACGTTGACGGCAAAGGAAGGCGGTTCGTTGTTTTCGAGGTGTTGCAGGGCGCGCAGTCCCATTTTGCGCATCCACCAGCAGAACAGGCTGCCGAGCAGGATGGAAAAGAAGAGGGTGTCAATATGCAAAGACCAGAAACCTTCACCAATGCTGAGATTGGTCATGTGGTGGTTAATGATTTCTGCCGCATTTTGTTCTGCCATACGTTCCTCTTAGCGTTTCAGTAGTGCCCAGAAATAGGCGGTGCAGGTTACTGCGAAGCCGATCAGGATGCCCAGCGGGTTGCCGTGCCGGATGAACCAGGCGCCCAAAATCAGCACGGTGAGCCATTTCAGGATTTCTGCAAGGCGGACGGCGCGGACAAATTGTCTTGCCGGTAATACTTGCGGTAATCGTCTGAATATCAGCATGGCCAGTACGGTGGGCAACAGGCAAAGCAATCCGCCCATGAGGACGGAGATACTGGTGTCGCGCCACGGACTTGCCCATGTGCAAAGTGTTATAACAGTCAGGATAACACTTTGTGTTTTCAGCAGATATTGCAGGGTTTCCTTCATTTGTGGTGCGCGGGATTATAAGAGCTTGACCGGGAGGGGTCAATAAAAATCCATATTCCGTTAATTTATCCAAAAATTTTATTTCTTTTGGCACTTTTGGCAAATGCGGCGGTTCAGGTTTCGGGTTTGAAGCCCCATTTGGCGAGGATGCCGTCCAGTTCGTCGAGGTTGTTGTATTTGAGGACGACGCGGCCACGGCCTTTGCCGTTGTCGCGGATGGCGACGGGGTAGCCAAGGTAGCTGCCGAGGCGTTCTTCCAGCGCGTCAATGTTGATGTCGCGCGGCGGCGGGGGAGCGGTCTGGTCAGGCGATTGCTGGATTTGTTTGACCCGTGCTTCTATCTGGCGCACGCTGTATTTGCGCGCCAGCGTCTCGGCGAGCAGGGTTTTCTGCTGGCTCTCACTCAGGGTGAGCATGGCGCGCGCGTGTCCCATTTCGATGTCGCCGCTGTAGAGCGCGTCTTTGACCGGCTGGCTCAGTTCGAGCAGGCGCAGGATGTTGGTCACGGAGGAGCGGGAACGGCCAACGAGTTGTGCCGCTTTTTCGTGGGTGAGGTTGAAGTCTTGTACCAGTTGTTGCAGGGCGCTGGCGACTTCGAGGATGTTGAGGTCGCTGCGTTGCAGGTTTTCGATGAGGGCGACGGCGAGCGCCTGCTGGTCGTTGTAGTTTTTGACGACGCAGGGGATTTTCGTCAGCCCCGCAATCTTGCTGGCACGGAAGCGGCGTTCGCCGGCGATGATTTCGTACTGGCCGTCGGCGATAGGGCGGACGACCAGCGGTTGCAGGATGCCGTGTTCGGCGATGGATTGCGCCAGCTCTTGCAGGGTGTCGTCGTGGAAGACTTTGCGCGGCTGGTAGATGCCGGGGCGGATTTTGGCGGCGTCGATTTGTTTCAGCGCTTCAAATTCGGGCTGGGCAATGACGTCGCGCGCCGCTTCGCCGAGCAGTGATTCAAAGCCGCGTCCGAGGCCGCCGCGTTTGGTTTTCAGCATTTTGGTCTCTCCTTGTTATTGCCCCAGGCGCTGTTTCAGCTCTGCGGCGATTTCGCGGTAGGCGACAGCGCCTTTGGCGGTGCTGTCGTACTGGACGATGGGCAGGCCGTAGCTGGGCGCTTCGGCGAGGCGGACGTTGCGCGGTACGACGGTGGTGAACATCAGTCCTTTCAGATAGGCTTCGAGGCTGTCCGACACTTCGCGGGTGAGACGCGAGCGGGCATCGAACATGGTTCGGATGAATCCGGCGACGCGCAGGTCGGGGTTGACGGTCTGGCGCAACTGGCCGACGGTATCGAGCAGGGCGCTGACGCCTTCGAGGGCGAAGTATTCGCACTGGATGGGGACGAGGACGTAGTTGGCGGCGACGAGCGCGTTGACGGTGAGCAGGTTGAGCGTTGGCGGGCAGTCAATCAGCACCCAGTCGAAGCGCTCCGCCCAGCCGTGGATGTGTTTTTTCAAGAGCGCGTGGCGCATATTTTCCTGAAAGAGCGCTTCGTCCGAGCCGGTGAGGTCGGCATTGGCGGGCATCAGCCAGATGTGCGAGTTTTCGCAATAGATACAGGTATCTTCGACGCTGCGCGTGCCGAGCATGACGTCCATCACGCCGTGCTCAACGCTGCGCCGCTCCACCCCGCAGGCGACGGTCGCGTTCGCTTGCGGGTCCATGTCTATCAGCAGCACGTCGGCACCGCTTTCGGCGAGGACGGCGGCGAGGCTGACGGCGGTCGTCGTTTTGCCGACGCCGCCTTTCTGGTTGGTGATGGCGATGATGTGGCTCATGCGCGCTCCCGGCGGATGTCCAGCAGGGTGCGTTCGCCATCCAGCAGCGGCACGGTGAGCGGATAAACCGCATGGATGGCGAAACCAGGGACGGCCAGCGTCTCCGCTTCGCGTCCTTTCATCAGCAGCCAGCGGCTGTTGTCGTCGCCCAAATGCGCGGTCAAGGCGACAAAGCGATCGGCGGCGGCGAGTGCGCGGCTGATAATCACCGCTTGCGGCGGCGCCTGCCAGTCTTCGACCCGTTGCGCCACCACTTGTACATTGGCGAGCGCCAACACGCGCACCGCTTCGCGGATGAACGCCGCTTTTTTGCCGTTGCTTTCCAGCGCGGTCACGGCCAGCGCGGGCTGCATGATGGCGAGCAGCAGCGCGGGCAACCCGGCACCGCTGCCGATGTCAGCCAGCGTCGCCGCGTCCTTTATATAAGGCAGCACGGCGAGGCAATCGAGGATGTGGCGCGGGATTTGTTCTTCCACGTCGCGCACGGCGGTGAGGTTATGCACCTGGTTCCATTTGTTGAGCAGGTTCAGATAGGTGGCGAACTGCGCCCGCTGCGCCGCAGCAACGGCGAACGGCAGCGCATTCAGTCCGCGCTCCAGTTTTTCCTGCGCCCCGGCTGGCAGCATCAAGCCACCTGCGCGCGGAAGTATTCAAGCAACAGACCGACCGGACGCCCGGTGCCGCCTTTCGGCGCGCTGCTCTTGAAGGCGCTGCCGGCGATGTCCAGATGCGCCCAGGGGTAATCGACAAATTCGGAGAGATAGGCGGCAGCCGTCACCGCGCCCGCGTCGCGCACGCCGGAAATGTTGGGAATGTCGGCGAACGGACTGCGCAGCATCTCGCGGTATTCCGGGTCAAGCGGCATCCGCCAGGCGGGATCGCGCGCCACCTC
Source organism: uncultured Cardiobacterium sp. (assembly GCF_938028185.1). Classification (GTDB taxonomy): domain Bacteria; phylum Pseudomonadota; class Gammaproteobacteria; order Cardiobacteriales; family Cardiobacteriaceae; genus Cardiobacterium. The sequence goes on from NZ_CALJAH010000080.1 coordinate 18,531, forward strand.
GCCCGCGCGCAGCAGCGCCTCGGCAAGCGCGTCGTCATTGCTGAAAAGACCGCTGCGCACGCCGCCCAGGGCGACAACAATCGCGCCGGTGAGCGTCGCCATGTCAATCACCGCCTGCGGCTGGTAGCGCGTGGCGTAGGTGAGCGCGTCGCAGAGAATGAGGCGGCCTTCGGCGTCGGTGTTCAGCACCTCGACCGTCTTGCCCGACATCGTCTTCAGAATGTCGCCGGGGCGGATGGCATTGCCGTCCGGCATATTTTCGACCGAGGCGACGAGGCCGACCAGATACAGCGGCAGTTGCGCCTCGCATACTGCTTTCACCGCGCCGAACACCGCCGCCGCGCCGCCCATGTCGCCCTTCATCTCGTCCATCGCCCCGGCGGGTTTGATGGAAATGCCGCCGGTGTCAAAGGTCACGCCCTTGCCGACCAGCACCTGCGGTTTCGCATTCACCGCGTTTTCCGGGCGGTATTCAAAAATAATGAAGCGCGGCTCATTGACGCTGCCCTGCGCCACGCCGAGCAGCGCGCCCATGCCGAGCGCTTCAATGTCCTTTTTCTTCAATACCTTGACGGTGAGCGCGTCATAATCCTTGGCCATCGCCTTTGCCTGCTCGCCGAGCCAGACAGGGACGCAAACATTCGGCGGCGTATTGACCAAATCGCGGGTGAGCGTACTGCCCGCCGCCCAGGCACGCGCCAAATCGAGCGCCGCCTGCGCCGCTTTCTTCTCCGCCTTGTCGCAGACGAAAACCCACTCATGCTTGCGCGCCTTGCCCGCATTGCTCTTGAAAGCATCGAAGCGGTAGGCATCGTGCGCGGCGGCGCGCGCCATCAGCGCGATGGCATCGACGCCGCTGCCGAGCAACAGCGCGACCTTCGTCCAGCCGGACTCGTCCGCCAACTGCTGCACCGTCGCCGTCGCCCGTTGCAGCGCGCGGTCATCGTCATCGCGGCATAACACCGCCACGCGCGGCGCGGTCAGCCCCGGCACATCGACAAACAGACGCAGCGCGCCTTTCGGCGGCAAATTCCCTTTCTCCGCCTGCGCCGTAAAAAACCCGCCGGACGCCGCATCCAGCACGGCGAGTGCAGGCGAAAAACCGCCATCGGCTGCCAGCGACACCGCGACCACTTCGGCGGCGACCTCAGCCGGCGAACACGCCTTCAAAGAAAATTTCATAAAGCACACTCCAATCAGTTAAGCTGCGCAGCCAATAAAAAAACAGGCAATGCGCCCGTAAAAAACGGCGCTAGCATAGCACAAACTCACCCCGCCCATGCCCATCCTCTACCGCTACATCATCCGCGAAACGCTCGCCGTTTTCCTTGCTACCAACCTGATATTGCTGACAATCCTCTTGAGCTTCCGCCTCTCCTCGCTGCTCGCGGCGGCGGCGGCGGGCAACATGGCACTCTCGGCGGTGTGGATGCTCATCGGCCTGCAAGCGGTGCGCTTCCTCGTGATATTGATGCCGCTCGCCTTCGTCCTCGCCGCCGTAATGACCCTCGGCCGCCTCTACCGCGACCACGAAATCAGCGCCGCGCTCGCCTGCGGCATCGCCCCGCGCCACCAGACCCGCGCCCTGCTCACCTGCGCCGTTCCTGTCGTCCTGCTGCTGCTGGCGCTCAGCATGAGCATCCTGCCGCGCGTTTACCGCAGCCAGGACACCCTGCGCCAACAGGCACAACAAGAAGCGGGCATGATCCTCTTCACCCCCAACACCTTCCGCCGCCTTGACGACGGCACCGTCGTCCATACCGGCGCCATCGAAGGCGGCCAACTGCGCGACTTCCTCATCGCCCGCGACGAGCCCGACGGCGGCCACAGCCTCATCCTCGCCGACTACGGCGAAATGCAGGGCGACGAACAACAGCGCCACCTGCTGCTGCACCACGGCCGCCGCCTCGCCTGGAACGCCAACCACGACCCGGCACACACCACCCTCTTCACCTACCAAAACGCCGACCTGCGCCTGCCCGGCGCCAACACCCTCGCCGCGAATGACAACCGCCTGCGCAACCTCGCCACCAGCGAACTCGGCACCAGCCCCGAACACCTCAGCGAATGGCAAAGCCGCAGCAACCCGGCGATAGCGCTACTCATCTACGCCCTCGCCCTGCCGCTGCTCGCGCGCAGCCAGCCGCGCCAGGGGCGCTACCAAAAAATCGTCCCCGCCTTCATCGCCTTCGCCCTCTACATCAACCTGCTCGACCTCATCACCATCGCCATCCGCAAACACCAAATCCCGCCGCTGCCCGGCAGCTACTGGCTGCACGGCGCCGTCCTCGCCACCATTCTCGCCCTGTGGCAGAGAAACCGGAGCCGCGCATGACCCGCTTCGACCGCTACCTGCTGCGCACCATCACCGCCACCAGCCTGATTGCGCTCGCCTTCCTCCTCGCCGTCGATTACATCGTACAAATCTCGGTCGATGCCGACGACCTCGGCCAGGGCAGCTACACCCTCGCTGTGCTGCTGCTGCAACTGCTGCTCGTCCTGCCGCAAAAACTGCTGCTCTACGCCCCCGCCGCCATCCTCGTCGGCACCATCATGGGGCTCGGCCAACTCTCCGCGCAGAACGAAATCGCCGTCGTCCGCGCCGCCGGCATCTCGCGCCTGCGCCTCGCCCGCGCCGGCATCGCCTTCGCCCTCATCGTCGGCGTGCTGAACATCGTCAACGGTGAAACCCTCGCGCCCCAACTCGCCGACCGCAGCCGCCTGCTGCGCAGCCAGGCGCTGGGCGAACCCGCCGACACCGGCCCGGCACAAGGCATCTGGCTCAAACAACAAAACACCATCATTCACATCGGCGCGCTCAACGCCGACGGCAGCCTTGCCCGCCTGCGCAGCTACCAGAGCGACGCCGGGTACATCACCATCCGGGAAGCCGACCGCGCCACCTGGGACGCGCCCGACTGGCAACTGGAAAACCCGCGCGGCTGGCGCACCAGCGCGGACAAAACCGAAAGCACCGCCGCGCCCGCGCGCTGGCAAAACGGCGCAACCCCGCAGGCGCTGCACGCACTCGCCGCCATCAACAGCGCCGAAACCCTGCGCGAACTCTACACCCTGACCCGCTTCATGGCGGCGAACGGCCTCAACCACGAACACGAAAGCCTCAAACTGTGGCAACGGCTGCTGACCCCGCTCACCACGGCGGCAATGGTACTGCTGGCACTACCGTTTGCCTTTGGCAATAATCGCAGCGGCCAACAGGGTACCCGCCTCGTCACCGGCATCCTGCTCGGTGTCGCCTACTACGTCATAAGCGGCGTCATCGCCAACCTCGCCCTGCTGCTGCACTGGCCGCCGCTGCTCGGCGCGGCGCTGCCCATCCTCATCTTCACCATTCCGCCGCTCATCCTGCTGGTGCGGCAGTAGCGCCGTAAACGCAGCCCCAATCGCCGTATTTCCCTACCGTGGGTCAAGCGCCCCGCATGGCACGGGCATTGCTTGCGCAGAGAACAAGTACAGGTCGGGCATCAAGCCCAATCTGTACCGCATCAACATCAAATCGTAAATACGCCCTAGATGTAGGCGCTTCCCCCAGGCGCCAACCCCGCGCCCATAAACCGACGAGGTTGCCATGCTCGCCTTTACCCTCTTCTATCAATTGTCCGCCATAGTCTTCTTCTCCGTCCTTACCTACCCCAATCTCCCGCCCGACCCGGCACTCATCGCTCAACTGGAGCAGGCGCGCCCGGCGGTCAGCGGCCAAAATGGCTATGCGGCGTTACGCGCCATACCCCTGAAAGCAAGCGACAATTTGCCCAAAGACCTGCCCCGGTGCGGGCGTGATACCCCCGATTGCCTCGCCCAGGCGCGCGAACACCTCGCCGGGTGGCGGGCGATTGCACCGGCATGGCGCGAAACCTGGCAGATGCAGGACGCCATGCTGGACGCGCTGCGGCAATACGATTACTTCCGTCCGCTGCCGGAGCAGTACAACGGCAAGACATGGCCGACATTTGTGCTGCCCCTGCTAGGCACCAGCCTGAACGCCTACCGCTTCGCCGCTGGTGAGCACGACGCGGCACTGCATGGCGCCTGTCGCGATGCCAAACTCGGCCTGCGCTTCATCCAGAGCCACGGGCTGGTGCTGCAAAGTCTGGTTGGCATTGCGCTGGTGGAGCGCAATATCGCCTTGCTCGCGCAAATGCGGGCGGAACTGCCGCCGGATGCGCCATTGCCCGCCGACTGCGGCGCCTTGCAAGCGCAGCCCGCCGAAATCATCGCCCTTTGCCCGCTGATGTATGCCGACTGGCTGGGCTATAGCGAGGCGATGCGCGAGGCAGATGCTGAAGTCGCTACCAGCATGAAGGATGATGCAGAAAAATCCTTCTATTTCATTACAGAGCGGCAGATGCGCGCGCAAACCCTCTACGAAAACAGCCGCTATTGCGCGCCGGAAATCCTCGCTGCCATCGCCCGCGACGAAGTGCGCATACCCGCGCCGGAGCGCTGGCCGAAATACTGTTCGCCCATCAATACGCTTTGCCGTTTCGCCTGGCATGACCGTAGCAGAGACCAGGCAGGCCTGCTCAATGCCAATCGCTATCTGCGTGCCTTTGCGCTGTTGCGCCACCCGAACGCGCCGCTGCCGCCCGGCTATAGCCGCGATGGCGACACGCTCACCTTTACCCTGCACCCGGAACAACGCGACAAAAATATCGCCCGCACCGTTACCCTGCCGCTACCCGGCAGCCGCGTGCCGCAATGACAAGCGGCGGGCGGCTTATTCGCCCTAAGGGCTGTTTACAATTGAAAAATCCCCCTCCTCCGCAGGGCGAAACCCGCAGCGGGCGGGTTCCGTGCGTAGGGTGTGTG
>NZ_CALJAH010000081.1 GCF_938028185.1 uncultured Cardiobacterium sp.
CAGCGGCGATTACGACCTCGACGAACTCTTTGCCTGGATGGACAGCATCGTCAAAAAACCCTGAAGCAAACGGAGCAACACCATGAAAAACAAGACCCTCATCGGCGCCCTCGCCCTGACATTCGCGCTTGCTGCCCAAGCTGCGGGCGATGAACCCGTGCGCCGCATAGACGTGTACGTCAGCCCCTACTATGCCGCCGCCAGCGAAGCGGGCGGTACGCCGCAGGTGAGCGTTGGCGGTGCGCCGTTTGACCAGTTGCTTGCCTCAAACCGGCGCGAAGACATCCTCGCCGCGCGCGACCGCATCCAGCAGCAGCCGGACGCCATCACGCCGATGACGCTGATGGTGCTCGCCATCCGCCTCTACGACATCGGCGAGCGCGACGACGCCGTTTTCTGGTTTTACGTTGCCAAACACCGCTACACCACCCTGGCCTACAGTGCCGACGTGAACGCGCCCGCGCTGGAGGCGGCGAACAGCGCGATGAGCGCGTTCAACAGCCTCGCTGGCCCGTATATCAACAGCTACGCCTTCTGCGATGTCAAAAAACAGCAGGCAGCGAACCAGCGCGCCTACGAATGGGTACGCGACCACCCCTACGCCGCCCTCTACCACGAAAAGCTGCCGCGCCTGCTCGGCGATCCTCAAGCCAACATCCAAAAAGGACTGGACGCCATTGCCAAAGGCATCGCGGACGAAAAAGCGCTCGTTGCCGACCCGAAAGCCATGGCGGAGCTGCAACAGCGGCGCAAAAAGAACAACGTGGATGCACAATTTTGCTGGTAGCCGGGCGCCAAATTCCCTGCCGATGCAAAACCATCACCCGCATAGGCCAAGCGTAAATCCCCGACCTGCGTTTGCTGTTTGGTGTGGATGGCGATAAACCGCCCGCCGTAATAAAGCGGGCGGTTATGTTATCGCTAACCGCCCCTGCGAATTGATTATATGGATTGCGCTTTAACCCATTCCCGTGGCAAAAGCGGCGTAAATGGATGGGAAATCCCCGCGCCGCGCGACAACAATTGATAACCGCGCCAAAATCGAATGATCCACAATCCATAAAGCGCGATGCTGTAAAAAATAATAAACAGCGTACTCCAGCGCGGCGGCATAAAAATCTGCCCCGCCGGACAAAAAT
>NZ_CALJAH010000082.1 GCF_938028185.1 uncultured Cardiobacterium sp.
CAGCGTTCAGAAATGGGCGTATGCGTTTTGGGGGCTGCGGTTGTGATTTCCGGGGTGGGATTGGCGGTAGCAGCGTGGCGATTATCTTGCAGATAGCGCATGGCCACGGCGGCAATCTCCGGTACTAATTCAGCGCGTAATTCCAGTTCAAAGCGTATGGTGGTTTTTGTGCCATCGCGTGTTTCTATGAACAATTTCAGCGGGAAGGCCTCATCGGGATAGCTGATTTTATGCAATTCTGTCCAGCGCCATTGGTGGGCGATACGGTCGCGCAGATTGTAAAAGGTAATGCCCTGGTGGTCGCAAATAACCGCCGGGGTATGATTGCCACAAATGCGGGTCAGGTATTTATGTAGCGGTGTAAGCGCTTTGAGTATTGCCATGAAGAGAGCAATCATGACCAGGTAGTGGAGAATGCCGGAAACGAATGTATCGGCAATAAAGGAAGCCAGTGGCAGAGCAATGACGGCAAGGGCAAAAATGATAATGCCCGGCCAGGCGATGAGGCGCTGCCAGCTTTGGCTGTCGGGGTGGTTGAAGTCGGGTTGGAATGACATGGTTTGGGGAAGATTTTTTAGGCCGGATGCGAATGCCCGGCCTGCGTTATTGAGGTTTATTGTTTTTTCAGGCGGTAGTTGGCGTTTTCTTCTTCGCTGCGGCCGCCATTCGTGCCGTCGCTGTCGCGCATTTCCAGTTGGTTGTCGCCAATAGCGTAGGTGAAACCGTCGCCGTTTTCGTCAAGATGAATCAGGGTTTTGTCGTCGCTTTGGCGGTAGCGGCCAGTAACGGTTTCTGGTTTGGCGTCCGGCACTTCAAGGAAGAGCGTGGTCAGGCGGTAGCTGCCGTCGGCGTTGAGTTCAAGCGTGGTCTCAATGCCGGCGCAACTGGCGCAGGGCAGCACGCCTTTGTAGGTGCCGATAAAGGCAGGCGTGGCTTGGGTGGTGGCGGGTTTGTCGGCGTCGCTTTTTGGCTGGTCGCAGGCGGCAAGGCTGGCGCCGAGGGCGAGGAGGAGGGAAAGGGTCAGTTTTTGCATGGCGAGTCTCCGGTTGAGTTGGGGATGTTTATGACGTCGTCCCGGGCGATGCGGGAAAGGCCAATTTTGGCACAGTCGTAACTGCTGTGAACGTCGCCTGCACGAAAAAGCGCAGCTCCGGCTGCGCTTTTTCGTGTGTGGGGCGGGTTTTAGAACCAGCCGGCGTAGAGGGTGAGGAGAAAGACCGCGATGGTCACGAGGTAGCAGATGTTACGGAAGCGGTTGCCGATGTGGTAGTGCAGGTCGTGCAGCAGGTAGTAGAAGCGGTGTACGCCGTGCCACATCATCGAAAAAATGATGCCTGTGAGTACCAGATAGACGAATTTGTTGGCCACAAAGCCGTGGATGTTCTGATAAAACTCCGCCGGGCTGCCGAGCCAGCCGAAGGGCAGGGCGATGGAGAGGACGATGATAATCGGTGCCAGCGCCAGTGCGGCGATGGTGCCGCCGACGGAGAACAGTCCCCAGTAAATCGGCTTGAAGTGGCGCAGGTGGCGGGCGTGTTCGTAATTGAAATGCCACCAGTAGGTTTTGTTTGCGGTTTTTTCGATGTTTTCGCTCATGGTTTGCTCCTTATGCCAGCCAGGCGACGATAATCAGCAGGATGACGAGGACGCCGCCAAAGGCACCC
>NZ_CALJAH010000083.1 GCF_938028185.1 uncultured Cardiobacterium sp.
TCGCGTACTTCGGCAATAATCGTTTGGGTTTCTGTGCGTAATGCCGCATCGAAAGACACCATTTCGCGGTGCCGGGTTTGCCCATACCATAAAGCGCCTTCTGTTATGGTGGTATTACGCATTTCTTCCAGACAAAAGGCTTGGGCGCATAACTGTATTTTGTCCCAATTGTCTTTTTTGGATCGCCCACGTTTGTATTCTATCGGGCGCATTATGTCGCTTGCGGTCTCTATTTCGAGCAAATCCAATATGCCGCCAATACCCAACGCCAAGGAATAGACATGAACACTACGCTCATAGCGTATGCCCTTGCGCGTTTCCGGCTCACCCGCATCTACCCGCTCATGCAGTAAATCGCCCTGTACGGTGAGGAGATTGGCCGCCCACTGTTGCTCATTATGAATTAACGCGCATTGTCGTGGGCAAAAGGCATAATGCTGCAAGGCGGATAGCGGGATGGTTTCCATGATTACAATAATTCTTCGATGGTAACGCCTTGCAAACCTTCACGGTTTATATTGATGCGGTAATCGGAGAATGCAGCCGCAGGTGAACCGCTTTCACCATTGACGCGATCAACAGTCACGCGTTCAAACAGTTTATGTGCAGGCTGACTGCCCAATATGCTGTCATGCTTGAATACAATAAGTTTACGCGCCGCCATTTCACCACGGGCAGCGGAGCGATCGTATTCAAACATCATTTGCAAGGCTTGCCAGAGTTTTTGCAAGTCTTCATCGGAAAAGCCGGTTTTGGCTGCCAGATTGGCAGAGATAAAGCCATGTACGCGATAAAGGGCATAAGGCACGATATGTTTGCGCCCCATAGTGCGCTCTTTCTCCAAATCTTTTTCATTGGTTACCGCCATACGGGTGATAGAAATTTCCAGCGGTACGATGGGATCCAATGATTGGGCAAATGCCAGTTGTACCGGCCCACGAACCTGACCACTATTGACTTCCGTCGTCATGACTGCACCAAAACTACGGATGTCGAAGAAATTCTTGCACATCCACGCGGTAATTTCGCGCGCCTTGGCTTCGTCTTTGGGCAGTTTTTTGGCTTCCGGTTTAACGTCTAATGCTTCATAAGCGCGCTTGTTTTGCAGGTTCAGCACGCTTTTTTCTTTGACGTAGATTTCATAGCCCGGTGCATTCTCGTAAGCAACTTCAATGAAGTTACGGATTTTTCGTTTCAGACAGACATCTGTGACCAATCCCTTGCTACTTTCCGGATCGAGGCGCGGCATATTGCCTGCATCCGGATCGCCATTGGGATTACCGTTGGTAACGTCAAAGAAATAGACAAATTCGTAGCGGTTTTGGATAGACATGGTTGATTCCTTATACTTCGGTTGAGGTTACAGGTTCTTTGGAGGCGAAATAGCTTTGTTTTTGCTGGTAGTAGCCAATGGAAAAGCGGCCTTGTTCATCAATACTAAAATGGCGCGGATAATTTTGCGGCAAGGCAGCGATGATTTCGCCCAAATCCTTGTCGAGGTTTACTGCCAGTCCCGGCTTGTCTTTCCGCAGACGCGAGAGATGGTGGCGTGCGCCCACCAGCAGACGCGGAAAAACGGAGAAGGGCACAGCCGATGCCGAGCCATAGTAACGGTCAGCGATACCGGCATTGATGTCACCCAATGCCTGATACTGGATGCGCTCCAGCACGGCAAACATCCTGCCTAACAAATAGGCCGTGTTTTTACTTTCTTTATCCAAGCTCATAGGAACTCCTTCTTTAATTAAACCTTTGCGGAATTTCCGCGCCAAGATTGCCTTGATCATGGCGATGCGCAATCCGTTGGCATCGCCGTCTGCACGAATGCGGGCAAGTAACTGCGACAACAGGCTCATCGGGTAAGGTGTGCCGTTGATAACCGCGCGCGTCATTTCGCCTGCCAGTACGGGCGAGATATTTTCTGTTTTACCCAATGGGGCTGTTTGGATCAGCAAGCGCCAGATAGACGGTGGCGTTTGCCACGGGCAAGGTTCGATTGCCAAATCTTGCCAGTGTGCTGCCAAATTCTGTGCCAACTGCCCAAAAGTGGTATTTAGCCAAAAACGGATAGAGATGCGCGAAGCATTGGGTGCCAGTCCTAAGATGTAAAAGCGGGTTTCTTCATGCAGCTCCGGAGCGATTTCTTTGAGCGGGCGGCCTTTGGCGATTTGTTGCAAAATGTCGAATACTTTTTGGTTTTCCGCGCCATCGGTTACATTCATGATGTCGGAGAAAAAGGCTTCTTCCGCTTCAGCATTACCATTATCCGTTGCTTCCGCCCAAAAAACCGTGTTGGCGTCGCCGATGGTGAGGCAATGGCCGTTTTCCCGTTGTAGCAAATAGTTCAAGGCAGCAACATAAGCAAATGCTGCATATTCAGATACGGGTGCATTGGCTCCTTGCTCTTTACCAAAGGATTCGAAAGCATCACCATTAAAAGAAACAATAGAACATCCGGAGCTTTGCCCTCCCCATATTTCTTTAATGGCAGGATGTGTTCTGGCAATAGCTTCATAGTCACCGCTAATCAGGCAGATGCCATATTCTTTTGGAGATTTTTTTCGAGACTCTTCAAAAAGAGAGGGTTCCTGTTCTTCCTGATACTCAAACCATCTATCTGCAGCAATATGGTTTAGCCATTTTGCCCATAAAGCTTGAGCGGCGGGCCGCTCAAATAGTAGTTTTCTCTGTCCATCCAATTTGAACACAATATTTGCATCTATCATTTCAGTATTAAACGGAGAGAGGGCGAAGTGTTCAGGATTCCATATTTCCAAAAAATGGATAAATGCTTGCAATCCGACATCATTAGTGTTTTTTAGTAGATTCAGGTGCGCTTTTTTAAAACTATCAAAAGTATCTAATTTTATTATATAAGGTTGTATCTTTGTAGTAGCCTTGTTTTTATTGGCAGTAATTCCTAGTGCGTAACTGGTTTTATCCCATAAAAAGAAAGGTTTTGGTGTAGTGCCTGGCCGTTTGAAAGATTGCGGCACAAACATACGTTTAGGTTGCGGTTTTTTATCTGTAGTTAAGTTAGGGATGGCATCAATTATTTCACCATCTTTATTTAATACCAAAATCCATCCTATTTTCTCATCGCTGTAGCCATAATCTGGAACCTTTGGTTTACCCGCGCCATCTGTTTCTGATAGCAGGCGGTAGTAATAGTGATCCAATGATTGCAATATCATGATTTTACCTCCTCTGCGCGGAAGGGTGGGACTTCGATAATACCATTTATCATTTTGGCGCGGAAGAAATGCGGGGTGTTGCCGTGAGCAAAGTCAATGTCGTGCAGCATCCAGCCCAAATCACGGTTGCGTTCGTTTTCGGGCAATTCACAGTTGGGTAGCGGTTCGTCATCTTCAATGAGCACAAAGTTTGCCGGGAATTCGCGCACACCCATGCAGGGTTGCTGGAAGCATTGGCCATTGCGGGCACGGCGTTTGAACATTTCCAGGTGTTTGGTGATATTTTCTTCTTCTGGTCGTTCGCTTTGAGCGATGAATGCGTGATTAAGCTGGATATGGGCTTCAATAATGTAGGCGACGTCTTTGAGTATGGTCGCGGCGCGTTGTTGGCGATCGTCTTCGATAATGGTGTACAGGTCCTGTACGCTTTTGCGCTTCATCGCACCGCTTGCACTACTGGCAGATATTTTTCCGCCCAGTTCATTACGTCGCACCGATTCAAAGCGGATGGGTTTGAGGACGTGGATTTTGTCAATTATCCAAAGCATCGCCGGTTTCCAGTGTATGGCGGTCAGGATGCCGCGCGCGGCGGATGGGGTAATCACATCGTAAGAAACCCGTTCCACTTTCATTTCCGGACGGGTAAAGCAGGCGTAGTCGCCCCATATATGCAGCCGGACAGTATTGTTCATAAACGCTCCTTCCAATGAGATGCTTTAAGCAATATTCAGGCCAAATTGGCACTGAATACTGCTGGTATGTTTATCTGATTGTCGCTTCAGGGGTTATTTATATACAAAGGTTATCTGCATTTATATAGTCCGGATTATCCCAATTTAGCCCTGCCTGGGCATCGTAGAGGTCTGTGCCTATCAGGGCATAGAATTGTTCGCCAAATTTTTCTTTATTAATGACGTTTACCCGCCCTTTCCCGAACAGTATTTTTAAGGCACTTTCCGGCACTTGCACGGTGTAGCGCTGTAGTTGGCGCAAAAGGCCGCCGATGGTGTCGGCGTGTTCGAGGGCGTTGATGTGTGCTTCTGCGTTGGCGTCATAGGGAATCAGCAGCGGCAGCATATGGTTGCTTTCAATGACGCGGCTTTTTTCGGCGATGGTCTGGAAGGGGAAATCGCTGCCCGCGTTTTTGAGCATTTCGAGGATGTGATGTTTGTCGAGGTCGCTCAAGTCATAGACACGCCGGAAGTAGGCAATCATCGCCTCCGGCGCAAGCAGGTCGCCGTCGTTACGTAGGGTTTCGCGCATACAGGCGGCGTATGTCGCCAGTTCCGGCGGCGCTTTCCATTGCTCTTCGGGGCGGAATATCAGTACTTCACTCTCGTCTGCTGTCCGCAGGTTTTCGCGGTTGCAGCGTCCGGCGGCTTGGGCGATGGAATCGGCGCCCGCCTCTGCCCGCATCAGCCGCGGGAAGCTGACATCCACCCCCGCCTCAATCAGCGAGGTGGCGATGAGGCGGCAGGGGGCGCCCGCTTTTAGCCGCGCGCGGATGGTTTTTAGCACTTCGCTGCGGTGCTCGGCGCACATCAGCGTGGTGAGGTGGCAGGCGCCATCGAGGTGCTTGGCGCTGTCGTAGAGGCTGCGCGCGTGGCGGCGGTTATTGACGATGATGAGGAGCTGCGGCTGGGCGGTGAGATGTTCGAGTAATTCGGCGTCGCTTTGGTTGCCGATGTGTCGCACGGTGGTGCGGCGTAGCGCGGTGTAGAGGCGCGCCGGGTCGGGGGCGATTTCGCGCACGTCGCTGAAACCGCCATAGAAGCCGTGTTTGGCGTCAATGGCGGGTTGGGTCGCGGTACACATGACGGCGGTGCAGCGGTAGTTGCGCGCCAGTTCGTCTATCGCCGCCATCACCGGGCGCAAGAGGTGCAGCGGCAGCATTTGCGCTTCGTCGAGGATGATGACGCTGTTCGCAATGTTGTGCAGTTTGCGGCAGCGCGAGGAGCGGTCGGCAAAGAGGCTTTCAAAGAATTGCACGGCGGTGGTGACGACGATGGGCGCGTCCCAGTTTTCTGTGGCGTGGCGCAGTTTGTCGCGGGTGTCGCGCTCTTGCAGTTTGCGGTCGTCGAAGGTGCTGTGATGTTCCAGTACCGCCGCCTCGCCGAGGTCGCCGAAGGCGTCGCGGAAGGCGGCCGCGTTCTGCTCAATGATGCTGGTGAACGGGATGACGTAGATGATGCGCCGTTGGCCGTGCTGGCGCGCGTGTTCGAGGGCGAATGCCATCGAGGTGTAGGTTTTGCCGCCGCCGGTCGGTACGGTCAGGGTAAAGAGTCCGGACGGGAGCGCTGCCTGTTGTTGCGCGTGGTCAAGGATGTCGCTGCGCAGGCGGTTCAGTTCGGCCTGGCCGCCTTCGCTGTTTTCTTTGGCATCGGCGCGCACGTTTTGCAAATGCTGGTTGAACGCCTGTTGTAGCGCGCCCAAGGCGGGATAACCGCCACGCGCAACGGTCTTGCCGTCAAGGCGGGCGTAAAACGCTTCGGTATCGAGGTAATCGGCATCAACCAGGCAGGAGTAGAGCATTCGGGTGAAGAAGGCCTGCGCGAAGCCGGGGTATTTCGGGTTGGATTTGAGCGGCGGCAGGGGGATTTTTTCCGGCAGCGGGATTTCTGCTTGCCAGACGGGGTTTAGCGCGGGGATGTCGGCGGCGAGGCGTTCTTTCAGCGTGCTGCGGTTGTGGCCTTCGCCGCTGCCGTTGGCCAGCCCGGCGTGGTGGCCAGCGATGCAGTACGCCATCAGTTTGCCGGTCATTTTCCAACGGGTGATGGCTTCTTTCGCGCCTGCGGTGGCGTGGTCCACGCGCTTGCCGCCGCGCAGGCGGTTTTGGAATGGCTCGCTGTATTTGCCGAGGTCGTGCAGCAGGGCGGTATAGCGGGCGATTGCCGCTGCGCCGAAAGGTTCGGCAAATTGGGCGGCGAGTGCGGCAACGTTTTCGGCGTGGTTTTTCAGGGTTTGCCAGTCGCTTTCAGGGCGGTTTTCGGCGGAATGAGCGTAGCAGGTGGGCATAAGGCGCTCCGGTTGTGGTTGGGACGGCGGCAGGATACGGCAAATTGATAGCGATACACCCAAGAACCGGTTTAGCGTCTCCGACACGGACGCCGCGAAGGCCGTACAAATTAGTACGGCGCGCTTGTACAGAACTTTGTGAGGATTGCTATATCAGGATATTGCCTACTATTCCGACGGGACGGGACATCGAGAGTGCTGTGCGGGAACGGAATCGCCGTCCGCACAAAATATTTGCAGTAGAAGGCGCCTTATTGAAGCGCAGTTTGAACAGGCATTGCGCCTGGTCTGAATTCGCCGCTAAAACCAGTAACGGTGCGCCAGTACCGCGCTCATGATGAGCGACATCGCAATCACCGCCGGGCGAATCAGGCGGTTGCCCTTGCTGACAATCAGCCCGGCGGCGAGGCGCGCGCCGAGCAGTTGTCCCGCCGCCATCACCAGTCCCGCCAGCCAGACGATTTTCCCGCCCGCGAGGAACACCAGCAGCGACACCAGATTGGTGGTGGCGTTGTACGCTTTCGCCTCAATCGTCGCCTGTTGCAGGGTGTAGCCGCGCAGCGAAATCAGCGCCAGCATGAAGAAACTGCCCGTGCCGGGGCCAAGAAAACCGTCATAAAAACCGATGGGCAGCGCCGCCGCGCCGACAAATCCAGCAAACGGCAGCCGCGCCTCCCGCGCCACCGCGCCGAGCGACGGCATGAAGATGAACACCAGCGCCACCGCCGCCAGCAGCAGCGGCAGCGCCTGTTGCAACAGCGCCTGCGGCAGATATTGCACCGTCAGCGTGCCGCAGGCCGCGCCCGCCGCGCAGGCAGCGATGCCCGGCAACAGGCGGCGAAAGGCAATCTGCCCGCGTTTGACGAAATACCACGTCGCCGACAGCGTGCCGAAACTGCCCTGCAATTTGTTGGTGGCGAGCGCCGCATCAGGCGGCAATCCGGCGAGCAGCAGCGCCGGAATGGTCAGCATCCCGCCGCCCCCGGCAAGGGTATCGACAAATCCGGCAACGGTGCCGGTCAGCGCCAGTACCCACAGCGACAATTCAGCCAGCATCCGCCACCATCCATTGATCCAGTTGCGCCACCAGCGCGGGTAGCCCTTCCTTTTTCAGACTGGAAAACGTCTGCACGGAAAACGGCGCGCGCCAGTTGGCGAGTTCGCCCCGCACCGCCTGCAACTGCTTGCCCGCCGCGCCCCGGCTCAACTTGTCCGCCTTGGTCAGCAAAATATGCGCGGGTAATTGCCGCTCGGCGCAGCATTCCAGCATACGGATGTCCAAATCCTTCATCGGGTGGCGGATGTCCATCAGCAGCACGATGCCGCGCAACACCGCCCGCGTCAGCAAATAACGCCCCAACAGCGCCTGCCAGTGCGCGCGCATCTGCTCCGGCACCTCGGCATAGCCGTAGCCCGGCAAATCGACGAGATAGCAGCCCGGCTCCGGCAGGGCGAAATAGTTAATGAGCTGCGTCCGCCCCGGCGTGCGCGATACCCGCGCCAGCGCCTTCTGGTTGGTAAGCGTATTGAGCGCGCTCGATTTGCCCGCGTTGGAGCGTCCGGCGAAGGCAATTTCAATGCGGGCATCGGCGGCAAGTTGCGCCTCGCGATTGGCGGAAAAGGCGAAAGCCGCCTGCTGGTAACGGTTATTCATCTCTAGTAAAATGCGGAAAAATCGCCTGAAATATAACAGGCATCCAGCAAACAACAAAAGAAAAATCTTGCGGAGCAAGTCATGAAAAAAAGCATTGTGACAATCATCCTGTTCGGAATCACCACCTGGGTGCAGGCGGCTGATCTCAAGGCGGGCGAAGAAAAAGCGGTCGTCTGCGCCGCTTGCCACGGCCCCGGCGGCGCCAGCACCAACCCCGAATGGCCCTCCCTGGCCGGACAGGGACAAAAATACCTGGAAAAACAACTGAAAGACTTCAAAAGCGGCGAGCGCGCCAGCGTCGTCATGCAGCCGCAGGCGGGACTGCTTTCTGACGAAGACATTGCCAACGTCGCCGCCTACTTTGCCGCGCAAACTCCGCCCCCGGCCGCAACCGAAGGCGCGGGCGACAACCCCGAAGAACTGCTGGCTCTCGGCGAAGCACTCTATCGCGGCGGCGACATGAGCAAAAACGTCCCCGCCTGCATGGCCTGCCACGGCCCGACCGGCGCAGGCATCGAACCCGCTGCCTTCCCGCGCGTCTCCGGCCAGCACGCCAAATACACCCGTACCCAGTTGGATGCCTTCAAAATGGCGGCACAAATTGATGACCAGGCCAGCGAAACCGACCGCGCCACCCTTGTCGTGCGCGCCAACGACCCGAACGGCATGATGCGCGACGTCGCCGACAAACTGACGCCGAAAC
>NZ_CALJAH010000084.1 GCF_938028185.1 uncultured Cardiobacterium sp.
GCTTTTTGTTTGCCCGCCGTTTATCAGCATACATTTTAGGACACCACCAATAACCGCAATACTGTAGGTTGGGGTACGCGCTGCGCGCACCCCAACAACGGGAGCAGACACAGTTTGGTGAGCAATGGCCTTCGTTATAGAGCGTGTTGCCAATTCGCTGTAAATATTGCTGCTCCATGAGCTAATACAAATTTATGTTAAAATGCTAATGCCATCCCAAATGGCATTTTTGTTATCCATTCTTATGGATAATTTTCTTTCCGTCTCATACTCAGGAGAGCCCCATGAGCGAAAATACAGAAATCCAACCGTTTAGCGCTAACGATGCCTTTTTCCAAAAAATAAAGTTCCAGTTTACATTGTCGCGATACTCGCCTTTTATCGTCTATGCCTTGCTCTTTATCATTGGATTCGTCGCTGCTTCGTCAAGAGACAATCCATTATTGAATGGCATTTTGTTGGCACTTATCATCGGCACCATTGCCAATATTCTGCTGGAGAAAGTAATTTATACGCCGTACCGCATTATTCAATTCAACAACTGTCTGAAAGAAATGAATCATGATATGGCGGTGTTGGATTTCCAGCCCACACAAAGCCACCAAACTCGCAAACCCGCGCCTGCACTCATTGCCGTTGACCGTAATGCGCGTAAATTGTATGTGCAAAATTATGAGACCGCTTATCGCCGCCTGATTCTTGAACCGTCACAAATTATTGGCGCCAAAGTTGAAAGAGAAACCGAGATGAATACGACGACCAAACACGGCGGCCGCATTTCCATTTTTTCCCGTATTGGTCTTGGATATACCTTTGGCGGCAAATCCCGCTCTCGCACAACAGTAACGGAATATGCATTTTTAGAAATCCATTTTGAATTAAGCAAGGATACGGCCCCAGTATGGGTAACTATTCCTTTTGATACAGATAGACGCGCCGCTGATTCTATGCTGGTCGCAATTGAGCAAATCCGCGGGAATTTATAAAGATACACCGAAGCTTAGAAAAATCGCGCAGCCAAAGGGCTCGCGATTGTACGGCGCGAGTTTCTCTAGAAAAATAGCTGTGCCGTTTTCTAGGGAAACCCAAAGTAGTGAAAACCCGCGTAGCGACGGTGTTCACAACAAATTGTCAACGTGTAAGCCAACCACCACATCACCTCCCGCCATCCTTCCTCAATTTACATACACCATAGTCGCTACCCTGTATGTAAATCGCCCCGCCTAGCAAAACCACCACCATGATTCATAACGTCCTCATCTTCGACATCGAAACCGTCGCCGACGTTGCCGCTTACCGCCTGCTCAACCACCCGCCGCAAGAGCTGGACGACGACACCATCTACCGCATGATGAGCAGCGAGCGCCTTGCCGAGACCGGCAGCACCTTCATGCGCCACCACCTGCACAAAATCGTCGCCATATCCGTTGCGATGAAAACCGCGCAGGGGCTGAAAATCTGGTCGCTCGGTGATGAGGCGAGCAGCGAATACGAAATCGTGCAACGCTTCTTTCAGGGCATCGAAAAATACGCGCCGACGCTAGTGAGCTGGAATGGCGGCGGTTTTGACCTGCCCGTTCTGCACTACCGCGCCCTCTTTCACGGCATCCCCGCGCAGCGCTACTTTGAAGTGGGCGACCACGACAACACCTACCGCTTCAACAACTACCAGAACCGCTACCACTGGCGCCATATCGACCTGATGGACGTCCTCTCCGGCTACCAGGCGCGCACCGTCGCCAGCCTCGACGATGTCGCCAAACTCTGCGGCTTCCCCGGCAAACTGGCGATGGACGGCAGCGTGGTGCAGGAGCGCTACACGAGCGGCGACATCAAGGGCATCCGCGACTACTGCGAAACCGACGTGCTGAATACCTACCTCGTTTACCTGCGCTTCGAGCTGATGCGCGGCAACCTCACCGCGGCGGAATATCAGGAAAGCCTTGAAGAAGCACAAAACTTTCTGCAAGACCAGGAAAGCGAACACTGGCAGGAATTTTTGCAGGCCTGGGCGGAACGCGGCGCATGAGTGCGGAGGACGCCATCTACCGCGTGCAGTTCAAAACCGAACAGCACTACTACGACCTCTACGTCCGCCACGTCTTCCCCGCCGACATGGCGGGCTTCATCTGCCTGGAAGGCTTCCTTTTCCACGAAGAAACGCAGGTGCTGATTGACCCGCGCGTCGAGCGCCTCACCGCCGAATTTGGCGACGTCAGCACCGCCTTCGTCCCCTACCATCAAATCATCCGCATCGACAAGGTGCAACGCCAGGGCGAAAGCCGCATCCACAGCGCCAGCAGCGGCAATCCCAAAATCAAACCGTTTCCGCCCGCGTTGTAAAAAAAGAAGGCCTTGTGCCTTCTTTTTGTTTGCCGCAGGTGCTGTTGGAACCTGTTTATAGCAATCCACCGAAAGTTTCAGACAAGGCGCGTCGCTGAAGACAGATAGTGTCAGACCGCGCGACGGCGCGGGGTGATGTTTACGCTGGCTTTGCGCGCCAGCATGGTGCGGGCGTGGTCGCGGCTGGTGTCGCTCGCGGCGCTGCCGAGCATCCGCGCGATTTCGGTGATGCGCGCTTCGTCGTCCAGCGCGGTCACGCGGGTTTGGGTGGCGTGGTTGTCGCTGTGTTTTTCGATGCGGTAGTGCGCGTCGGCGTAGGCGGCGACTTGCGGCAGGTGGGTGATGCACAGTACTTGCCGGTTTTGGCCGAGGGTGTGCAGCAGGCGGCCAACGGTGTCGGCGATTTCGCCGCCGATGCCGGTGTCGATTTCGTCGAAGATGATGGTCGGCGGTGGCGTCGGGGTTTCGTCGAGGCAGGCGACTTCGATGGCGAGGCTGACGCGCGAGAGTTCGCCGCCGGAGGCGACTTTGGCGAGCGGTTGCAGGGTTTGACCGGGGTTGGCGCAGAGGGTGTAGGTGATGTCGTCGTTGCCGTGCGCGGCGGGGCGGGCAGCGGGCTGGACGTCAATGGCGAAGGTGGCTTTTTCCATGCCGAGTTGGTGTATCCATTGTTCGACATCGCGCGCGAGTGCCGGGGCGGCCTTTTGTCGCGCGGTGCTCAAGGCGGCGGCTTTGGTGTGGTAGTCGGCCTCTGCTGCCCGGCAGGCGGCCTCTAACGCGCTGCCGCTCTGGTTTTTTTGCGAGAGCGCTTCGTGTTCGGCGGCCAGGGTTTGCCAGTGCGCGGGCAGTTGGCCGGGGTCGATGTGGTGTTTGCGGGCAAGGGCGTGCAGCGCGCTCATCCGCGCTTCGGTCTCGGCAAGGGCTTCGGGATCGTGTTCGATTTTGCCCAGTTGTTTGGCGAGGCTGTCGCTCGCCTCACTCAGGTACACGGCGCTTTGTTCGAGCAGTTCGGCGGTTTCGCGGTAGTTGTCGTGGATGGCAGCGAGGTGTTCGGCTTCGCGCTGGGCGTGGCGCAAGGCGCTGTGCAGGTTGTGTTCGCCGTTGCTCAGTTGCTCGGCGAGGCGGCTGCCGCTGGCAAGGATTTGGTCGGCGCTGGCGAGCAGGGTTTGTTTTGCGGCGAGTTGGTCAAATTCGTCTTCTTGCGGCGCGAGTTGTTCGATTTCATCGAGCTGGTAGGCGAGCAGGGCGAGGCGTTCTTCGTCGCTGCTGCGTGCGGTTTGCCAGGCGGAGTGGTCTTTTTCGAGTTGTTGCCAGTGGCGCCAGGCGTCGGCGCAGGCGGCGAGCAGTTCGCGGTGTCCGGCGTAGCGGTCGAGGCGGCGGCGCTGTTCGTCGTTTTTGAGCAGCGCCTGGTTGTGGTGCTGGCCGTGGATGTTCACCAGCGCGGCGGCCAGTGTTTTGAGTTTGCCGCCGGTCACGTTTTGGTCGTTTACCCAGGCTTTGCTGCCGCCGTCGCGCAGGGTGCGGCGAATGACGACCTGGCCGGGGTTGTCCGGGTCGTCGAGGCCGTCGTCGGCGAGTGCCTGCTGGTGCGCGGCGCTGAGGTCGCGGAAGGTGGCGCTGACGGTGGCACGTTTTTCGCCGTGGCGGATGCTGCTGGCATCGGCGCGTTCGCCAAGGACGAGGCCGAGCGCGTCGATGAGGATGGATTTGCCCGCGCCGGTTTCGCCGGTCAGGACGTTGTAGCCGGGGCGGAAGTGGATTTCGCTGTGTTCGATGATGGCGATTTGGTCGATGGTGAGTTGTTCGAGCATGGGTTATCCGTGGCTGTCTTCGGGGGCGATGCCCCAGTTGAGTTTGGCGCGCAGGCGGTCCTGGAAGTGGTAGTTTTCCGGGTGCAGCACCGGCAGCGGGATACCGGCGCGGATGGTGATACGGTCTTTGTGATGCAGGCGGTGTTGTTGCTGGCCGTCGATGCTGAGCTGCGCGCCGCCGGTTTTGGCGCCGGGGGTGATGGTAATCGGGCTGCGCGCGTCGATGACCACCGGACGCTGGGTCAGGGTATGCGGGCAGATGGGGACGACGAGGCTGACCGGCAGGTTCGGCTCGATGATGGGGCCACCGGCGGCCAAGGCGTAGGCGGTGGAACCGGTCGGGGTGGCGATGATGAGGCCGTCGGCGCGGTAGTGGCTTAAGTAGCGGTCGTGGCTGTACACGTCCAGCTCGATCATTTGTGCCTTGCTGCTGCGGATGACGGCGTCATTGATGGCGAGGTGTTCGGTGCTGCCGTCGCGGCTGTCGATGGTGACTTTCAGGGTGTGGCGCTGTTCGCACTGGTAATGTCCGGCGAGGATGCGGTCGAGCTGGGCGGCAAGGTCGTCAAGGGTGAGGTCGGCGAGGAAGCCCAAGCGGCCGGTGTGGATGCCAATCAGCGGGATTTGCCGGTCAATCAGCGCGCGGCTGGCGTAGAGGAAGGTGCCGTCGCCGCCGATGACGATGCACAGATCCACGTCATCCCAGGCGCTGACCGGGCGGGCGGCGGGGATGACCTGGTATTCGGGCGGGACGGTGTCGGGGTCGAGGCTGTAGCGCAGGTTGCGCTGTTCGAGGACGGCGAGGGTGCGGGCAAGGGCGTCCTGCACGCGGATGGCGCCGAGTTTGCCGATGATGCCGATGTGGCGGAAGGTTTGGGGCATGATGGTGTGGGAGCGGTGAAATGCGCGCATTATAGCGGGGCTTGGCGGCTTGAAAATCGCCGGGCAAAGCGGCGGCGAAAGCGGTAGAATACGCGCCTCAAACAAGCCTTGCTGCGGCAAGGCTTTTTCTTATGTAAATCCCCATCAGAGAGTAATCCATGACTGTAAAAATCCCGATGACCAAGAAAGGCGAACAGGCTTTGCGCGCCGAACTGGAAAAATTGAAAAGCGAAGACCGTCCGCGTGTGATTGAGGCGATTGCCGAGGCGCGTGAACACGGCGATTTGAAGGAAAATGCCGAATACCACGCCGCGCGCGAACAGCAGGGCTTTATCGAAGGCCGTATCCGCGAGCTGGAGCATAAATTGAGCCACGCCAATGTGATTGACGTAATGAGTCTGGCGCAAAATGGCAAGGTGGTTTTCGGCACCACGGTTGAGCTGGAAGACAGCGACAGCGGCGAGGAAATGACTTATAAAATCGTCGGCGAAGACGAAGCCGACATCAAGGCCGGGCTGATTTCCAATACCTCCCCGATTGCACGCGCGCTCTTGGGCAAAGAAGAAGGCGAGACGGTAGAAGTGGTCATTCCCGGTGGCCGCAAAATGCTGGAAATCCTCGCGGTACGTTACGAGGAATAATTTATTTGCAAAACCCGCCTTGTACGCGGGTTTTTTATGCGCTGCTCATGGGGACATTACGGTCATCAAAATCCCGCTCCGGCGGGATTTTTCATGCCTGCCCGGCGGCAAAATGGCGCGTTATAATGCCCGCCTTGATTCTCCACAGGAAAACTCATGCGCATTGCCCTCCCCTGCCTGCTTGCTCTCGCCCTCTGCGGCTGCGGCAACTACACCCCCTTCCTCTACAAAACCGACGTCATCCAGGGCAACATCTTCTCCGATGCCGACATCGCCCGCATCCAGCCCGGCATGAGCCGCGCCGAAGTCGAACGCCTGCTTGGCACGCCGCAACTGACCGACCCCTTCCACAAAGACCGCGCCAACTACCTCTATACCTACTTCGCCGGCGACAGCAAACACACCTACCACCGCCGCCTCGTCATCTACTACACCGCTGACAACACCGTCGCCCACGTCGAAAACCAAGACATCACCGCAAAATAAAAGGAAAACATCATGATAGACAGCAAACTCCTGCGTCAGGACGCCGCCGCCATCGCCGCGCGCCTGCAAAGCCGTGGCTACACCTTCCCGCTGGACGAATACCAGCGCCTCGAAGACGCGCGCAAAACCGCGCAAGTCAAAGCCGAACAACTGCAAGCACAACGCAACAGCCTCTCCGCGCAAATCGGCCAGGCGAAGAAAAAAGGCGAGAATGCTGACGCGCTGATGGCGCAAGTCGCCGCGCTGGACAGCGAACAAAAAGACAGCGAACAGCACTACGCGGAAATCCAGATCGCACTCGATGCGCTGCTCGCCACCGTCCCTAACCCGCCGCACGAAAGCGTCCCCGTCGGCAAGGACGAAGACGACAACCTCGAAGTGCGCCGCTGGGGCACACCGCGCGTTTTCGACTTCCCGCCAAAAGAGCACGCCGACCTCGAAGCCATCGGCCTCGATTTCGACAACGGCGCCAAACTCGCCGGTGCGCGCTTCACCGTACTGCGCGGCGACCTCGCCCGCCTGCACCGCGCCATCGCCCAGTTCATGCTCGACGTCCACACCCGCGACGACGGCTACACCGAAATGTATGTGCCGTATCTCGCCAACGCGCAGGCGCTGTTCGGCACCGGGCAGTTGCCCAAATTTGAAGAAGACCTCTTCAAAACCGCCCTCGGCGAGCGCCACTTCTACCTCATCCCCACCTCCGAAGTCAGCCTGACCAACCTCGTCGCCGACACCGTGCTTGAAGAAGCCGACCTGCCGCTCTACTACACCGCGCACACCCCCTGCTTCCGCTCCGAAGCGGGCTCACACGGGCGCGACGTGCGCGGCATGATTCGCCAGCACCAGTTCGACAAAGTGGAAATGGTGAAAATCGTCGCCCCGGAAACCAGCTACGACGAACTGGAAAAACTCACCGCCAACGCGGAAAACATCCTGCAAAAACTGAACCTGCCCTACCGCGTCGTTCTCCTCTGCACCGGCGACATGGGCTTTTCGTCCGCCAAAACCTACGACCTCGAAGTGTGGCTGCCGGGGCAGGGCAAATACCGCGAAATCAGCTCATGCAGCAACTGCACCGACTTCCAGGCGCGGCGGATGCAGGCGCGCTACCGCCCGAAAGACAGCAAAAAACCGCAGCCCGTCCACACCCTGAACGGCTCCGGCCTCGCCGTGGGACGGACGCTGGTCGCCATCCTCGAAAACTACCAGAACGCCGACGGCAGCATCACCATCCCGGAAGCGCTGTTGCCGTACATGGGCGGCATCAGCGAAATCCGCCCGCTGCGATAATCCCGCCGCCAGCAAAAACGCCACCCTCCGGTGGCGTTTTTTATGGGCAGTCAAAGGGTTTACGGCTTGCATCGTCCCTTGCCATCAAGACACGGCAGCGTGGCAATCTGTGTCTCGCGCGTCGCGCCTTCGTACAACACCCAACTGCGGCTGCGGTCGGGATTGAGCAGTAGCACGCTGTTGGCGACGATATGCTGCTGCAACCACGGCTGCAACGGCAGCAGCTTCGCCGTATCGCCCGCCTGGTTGGCGGCGATGATTTCGGCGATTTTTTCGTCGCTGTCGCTCAGCCACAGCCAGGCGTCCGGCTCGGCCTGATGAATCGCCTCCGCCAGCGCGACGAGCTGCGCGCGGTTTTCCGGCTTCGGCACCAGTACATAAAGATAGCGCAGGCCGCGCGATTCAAATTCGCCGAGTACGCGCCAGTCGGCACGCGCGGGGGCGGAAGTGGTGGGGGGTGCGGGCGCAGCGGCCAGGGCGGGAAGGTGCGTGCTGACAAGCGCCAGGGCAAGCGCGACGAATAGCGGGCGGGGGAATATCATGGAGAGGCTCCGGTTAATGGGGACAACATTATCGGCGGCAGACCGCGCGCCGTCCGTTAATTATGGTCAACCGCCTCTGTTAGCGCATCCTCACGATGGCACCCCGCGTTTGGCACTCAAAAACCGTACAGGCGCAGCAAGTCCAGCTTTTCCTGTACCTGCCACCGTTTGAGCAGCAGCGCGTGCGGTTGCGGGCAGAGGGCGCCGGGGGCGGCGTCGGCGATGCGGTCGCAGCGAAAATGGCGGAAGTCCCGGCGCAATTCGCACCAGGCGGCGAGCAGGCGCGCGTCTTCAAAGTAGCCGAGGGCGATGGGCCACACCGTGCGCGCGCTCGCCTGTCCGGCGGCGTCGGTATAGCGGAAGCGGAGGGTACGCTGCTGGCGCAGCGCGCGGCGGATGTGCGCCAGCGCCTGTTGCTCTGCCGCGCCGCAGGTCGCCGTTTTTTTGCCACTGAACGGATAGAAGGCCTGTGCGGCGAGGCGCGCCGTCCATTTTTCCGGCAACACGTCGTGGATTTTGCCGAGCAGGCGACGCGCGGCGGCGGTCATGTCGTCATCGCCCTGGACAATGGTGGCGCGGATGCCGAAGACCAGCGCCTCGATTTCATCTTCGTCAAACATCAGCGGCGGCAGGAGGAAATCCGTCTTGTGCAACATGAAACCGGTTCCCGCCGCGCCACGGATGTCCGCGCCCTGTTGCCGCAGCGTGTCGATGTCGCGGTAGATGGTGCGCAGGCTGACGCCGAGGCGGGCGGCGAGCGCGGACGCGCTGACGGCACGGCGGCTGTCGCGCAGGTGTTGCAGCAGGGTGAGCAGGCGTTGGGTGCGGGTCATGCGGGAATTTTATAGTAATTCTCACCCGGTTCCGTGCAGGTTTCAGGTGAAACGGTGCAGGCGGTAGGGGGTGAGGTCCAGCGGCGGGGTTTCGCCGAAGTACAGCGCCGCCAGGGTTTCGGCGGTCAGCGCCGCCTGGGTCAGACCGAGGTGCTGGTGGCCGAAGGCGAGCAGGACGTCGCCGTCGCGGTCTATCACCGGCAGGCTGTCGGCGGTGGTCGGGCGGAAGCCCATCCATGCTTCTGCGCCATCGCCGTTGAGTGGCGCTTGCAGCAGTTTTTCCGCCAGCAGCTTGAGGTTGCGCGCGCGTGCCATGTTCGGCGGCGCTTCGAGTCCCGCGTATTCCACGGTGCCGGCGAGGCGCAGGCCGTGTTGCATCGGCGTCATCACAAAGCTGTGGTCGATGCTGGAAACGGGCAGGCGCAGCCGCGCGGCCTCACCCGGCAGCATGAGGTGGTAGCCGCGTTCGGTGTCGAGCGGCACGCGCACCCCGGTGAGGTTTTCTGCCAGCGCCTTGCTGTGCGCGCCCGCGCAGAGGATGACGCGCTCGGCGTGAATGTGCGCGCCGTCTGCCGTTTGCAGGCTGATGCCGCTGTTTTCGCGGCGGGCAGCGGTGATACGGCTGTGTTCGCGGATGTCGCCACCGCTGGCGCGCAGGCGGTCGGCAAGGGTCGCGCCCAGCGCGGCAAGGTCGGTGATGTGGGCGGATTTTTGGTAGTGGATGCCGCCGTGTTGGCGTGCAAGCGCCGGTTCAAATTCGCGCAGTTCGTCAGCGCTCAGGTACTGGCAGGGAAAGCCGAGCGCTTGTAGCTGGGCGGCGTGCGCGGGCAGGCGGGCGGCGGTTTTAGCACGGCTGGCGATGTGGAGGATGCCGTCGTGGCGGAGGAGCGGCGGCAGTTGCCACTCTGCGGCGAGGCGTTCCCAGGCGGCAAGGCTTTCGCGGTTGAGCGCCAGCAGGGCGCGGTGGTTGTTCCGGTAGCGCGCGGGCAGCATATTGGTGAGCATTTGCCAGCCCCAAGGCAGCATTTTGGGCAGGTAACGCCAGTCGATGCGCAGCGGGCCGAGCGGATTCATCAGCATCAGCGGCAGCCGGGGCAGGACGGCAAGGCTGGCGACGGGGTAGTTGTATTCGGTGGCGATGTGTCCGGCGTTGCCGAGAGACGCGCCGCTGAAAAGGGTTTCGGCTTCGTGCAGGGTGACGGTTTCGCCGCGCTGGCGCAGGGCGAGGGCAGTGGTGAGGCCGATGATGCCGCCACCGATGATGTGGGTGTGCATGGTTTTCCGGGTGTAGGTGTATGGGCGCAGCGTCTGTGGCGCTGCGGGTTGTTGGGTGTTTACATACACTTGAACACTCAAGGTGTATGTATAGCCATCCACCGAAAGCCTCATGCGGTGTTGCGTCGCCTCGCCGTACAACCGCGTACTGTCTTCGGCGACGCGCCTTGTCTGAAACTTTCGGTGGATGACTATAAGTGGTCAGTACAATTCCACTGCGAAGTCGCCCTGCTGGATGCGTTGCAGGCGCTCAAGGTTTTCCCGGCTAATGGCAATACCGTCTTTGGCGGCGGCGGCGCGGGCGGCGTAGCGGCGCTCGGACGGCAGGCGGGCGCCCTGGGCGCGGATGGCGGCAAGCAGTTTTTCGGCGTGGGCGAGGCGGTCTTTCGCGGCGAAGGCGGCGGGGTCGAGGGCGATGTGCAGGGTGCCGTGGTTGGGCGCGAGGCCGCCGTCGGCTTCGCTGCTTTCGCTGCTCAGGTGGTCGCCAATCCACACGGCGGCGAGGATTTCGATCATGGTGGAGATGGCCGAGCCTTTGTGGCCGCCGAAGGGCAGGAGCGCGCCCGCCAGTACTGCCGCCGGGTCGCGGCTCGGCGCGCCGTCGGCGTCGATGCCCCAGCCGTCCGGCAGGGTTTTGCCGTCCAGGCGGTGCAGTTCGATTTCGCCGCGCGCGGCAACGGAGGTGGCGAAGTCGTAAACGTAGGGCGGCGCGTCGCCGTTGGGCCAGGCAAAGGCGAGCGGATTGGTGCCGAGCAGTGGCGCGTTGCCACCCGCCGGGGCGACGTAGGCGCTGCTGGGACACATGGCAAGCGCGCCGACGCCCAGTGCGGCCAGGGTTTCGACTTCCGGCCAGAGGGCGGAGAGGTGCAGGCAGTGGTTGATGGCCATCGCCGCGATGCCGTGGTGCCGCGCTTTTTCTGCCAAGAGTGGCGCGCCACGGGCGAACGCCAGCGGGCTGAATTCGCCGTGTGCGTCGATTTTGAGGATGGCGCGTTCGGGCGGGTTGTCGATGGTGGGTTCGCGCGCGCCGTGGTTCTGTCCGGCGCGGCGGCTTTTGAGGATGCCGGTCAGGCGGTAGATGCCGTGCGAGCGGCATTGGTCGCGTTCGGCCCGGGCGAGGACTTCCGCGATGGCTGCGGCGTGTGCTTCGTTGTAGCCTCCGGCGCGCAGGGTGGCGGCGAGCAGGGCGTGCAGTTCTTCGTAGCTGAGGTGTTGCATGGGCGGTTCCGGGGGTTGGAGATGGGTGGGACAGGAATTTGGGGCGGGTCGGGGAGGGGGTATATCGGCGCACTTTGTACTTTTCTTTGCCTGTATCGCTACAGCCCTCACCCCAACCCCTCTCTCGCTACGCGAGCAATACTTGTCCCAGGGGGAGAGGGGCTCGTTCGTCGAATTGTAAACAGCCCCTAGTACTGCGGACGAGCAATGCTTGTTCCAGAGGGAGAGTGCTTCGTCCCCCATCCTAGCCCTCCTCCCGTGGTCGGATAGGGTGTCGGGCTGGTGTTTGGTGGCGCACTTACTACGCGACGACCAAGCCATAGGGGCGGCTGGCTTTTTCGAGCAGTTTCCAAACGTAGTCGGCGAAGCTGCGGCGGATGATGAGGCTGTAGTGCGTGGCGCCGTGTTTGTGCAGGGTGATGTGCGCGGCTTCCATCACGGTGCCGATGACTTCGCCGGCGGCGAGGTTCTCCACCGGATACGGGGTGAGGTGGCGCAGCACGGTTTCGACCGCCTCGCCGCGCAGTTCCAGTCCGGTGTAGCCGCCGCTGTTGTCAACGAGTTGGGCGTGTTGGTTAGCTAGTGCGCGCTGTAGGCGGGTGGCGAGCGCAGTTTGTTCTTGCCACGGGCTTTTCAGCAGCCATTCGTCCGGCGAGAGGCGCAGGATGGTGAGCGCGTCTTTTTCTGCGCTTTGGCGTGGCGCGGTTGGCAGGGCGACGCCAAGTGCGCTTTCGGCGGCGGTGAGGTAGGCGCTGTCTTCCGGCTTGCCGCGCAGGATGTGGATGGCGCTTTGTGGCCATTCGCTGGCGGTGATGCCCGCCGTGCCGTTGGGCGCGGGGTGGGCGGCGAGTTGGCGGGCGAGCGGGGTTTCCCAGGTGATGTCAGGCATTTTGGCGTTCTCCGGCGGGGTCAACGAAGTTGGTGCTGCTGATGGTCGCGGCGTAGGTTTTGCCGTGGGCGAAGGCATAGACGGTTTCGCCTTGGCGTGCCGCGCCGTTTTCGATGTTTGCCAGGGCGATGCTGCGGCCGAGGGCGACGCTGTGGTAGCTGGATGTGATGTAGCCGAGGCTTGCCACCGGCGGGTCGTCGCTGCCGGCGCGCGGCACGGCTGGGTCGGCGCTGGCGATGATTTGTGCGCCTTCGGGCAGGACGGTGTGCGGGTCGGCGCTAAGCAGGCCGACGAGTTGTTTGCGCCCCTGCCGCGCGGTGTCGCTGCGCGCGAGTGAGCGCTGGCCGAGGAAGCTGTAGGGTTTTTTCAGGTTCACTGCCCACGGCATGCCGAGGTCAAACGGGGTTTGGGTGGC
Organism: uncultured Cardiobacterium sp.; assembly: GCF_938028185.1. Taxonomy (GTDB): domain Bacteria; phylum Pseudomonadota; class Gammaproteobacteria; order Cardiobacteriales; family Cardiobacteriaceae; genus Cardiobacterium. The sequence continues at coordinate 12,629 of NZ_CALJAH010000084.1, forward strand.
GTCGGTGTCTTGGCCGACGATGATGAAGCCTTTTTCGGCGCGCAGGACGTGCATGGTTTCGGTGCCGTAGGGGGTGGCGCCCGCTGCCATCACGGCTTCCCAGATGTGGCGGCTGTAGCCGGCGGCGACGTTGATTTCGTAGGCGAGTTCGCCGCTAAAGCTGATGCGGAAGACGCGCGCCGGGATGCCAGCGACGGTTCCCGCCCGCCATTCCATGAATTTGAAGGCGTCGCGGTCAAAGTCGATGTCGTCGCAGAGGCTTTGCAGGATGGCGCGCGACTCTGGCCCGACAACGGCGATGGTCGCCCAGTGGTCGGTAACGGATGTGAGCCAGACGTCGAGTTCTGGCCATTCGATTTGGTGCCAGCGTTCGAGCCAGTCGAGGACGCGCGCCGCGCCGCCGGTGGTGGTGGTCATGTAGAACTGGTTGTCGTGGATGCAGGCGGTGACGCCGTCGTCCATCACCATGCCGTTCTCATCGAGCATCAGGCCGTAGCGGCATTTGCCGGGCTCCAGTTTGCTCCAGGCGTTGCTGTACACGCGGTTCAGGAATTCGCGCGCGTCTTTGCCGTCGATTTGGATTTTGCCGAGGGTGCTGGCATCTATCGCGCCGGCGTGGCTGCGCACGGCAGCGGTTTCGCGGGCAACCGCTGCGTGCAGGTCTTCGCCCGCCTGCGGGAAGTACCACGGCCGCCACCATTGGCCGACGGCTTCCATTGCCGCACCGCGCGCTTCGTGCGAGGGGTGCAGGGCGGTGGTGCGCTCTGGCTCGAAGGTGTTGCCCTGGCGGTAGCCGGCGAGCGCGCCGAAGGTTACCGGCGTCCACGGCGGGCGGTAGGTGGTGGTGCTGACGGCGGCGGGCGAGACGCCAAGCGCGGCGGCGGTGAGGTGGATGCTGTTGACGCTGGTCAGTTTGCCCTGGTCGGTGCCGAAGCCGAAGGCGGTGTAGCGTTTGACGTGTTCGATGTGCTGGTAGTTTTCGGCGACGGCGATGGCGATGTCGGCAGCGGTTACGTCGTTTTGGTAATCGACGAAGGCTTTGGCGCCGGTGCCTTCGGCTTTGCCGTCTTGTAGGCGGACGATGAAGGCGGGCGGGTTGGTCTCTAGGGGCTCGTCGATGCGCGGCAGGGTGATGTCGCCGCTTGTGCCAAGTGCAGCGAGGGCGGCGCGGGTGGTGGCGGCGGTTTGTGTCAGTGCGTCTGTCCAGCGGTAGTGGCCGGTTACGGCGCCGATGCCGGCGATGCCGTCGCGGCTTTGGCTGTAGTCGTCCGGTACGGTGAAGGCGTGCGCGCTTTCGTTCCAGTCGGGGCGGCGGGTGTCGTGGCAGTAGAGGTGGACGCTGGGGCTGAGACCGCCGCTGCTGAGGACGGTTTCGACGGCGATGTCGCGTGCCTCACCGCTGCCGGGGTGGTAGAGGCGGGCGCCTTCGACGTGTTTGTTGCCGCGGACTTCTGCGATGTGGTAGCCGGGCAGGACGGTGATGTTGGCAGCAAGCCCTGCGGGCGCTTTGGCATCGGCGCGGATGTCGGCGACGGTGACGCTTGCGCCGGCGGCGGCGTAGTCGGCCGCGGTGTGGTAGATGCCGTCGTGGCTGCCGCAGATGAGGACGGTTTCGCCGGGCAGGACGCCGTAGCGGTTGAGGTAGGTTTGGCCGGCGGCGAGGGTCATGACGCCGGGCAGGTCGTTGTTGCCATAGACGAGCGGGCGGTCGATGCCGCCGCTGGCGAGCAGGATTTGCCGCGCGCGGATTTTGTGCAGGCGCTGGCGTGGCTGGTCGGGGTCGCGCGCCGCAGGCGGCAGGTGATCTTGTTTTTGTTCGAGCGCTTGGACGTAGTTGTGGTCGTGCACGGCAACGGCGGCGCAACGCGAGAGGATTTCGAGGTTGGGCAGGGTTTTGAGGCGAGCGAGCAGCGCATCAAGGTAGGCGTGCGCGGGCTGGTCGTCGAAACGGGTTTGTGCTTCGCTCAACAGCCAGCCGCCGGGTTCGTTTTGTTCGTCAATGAGCAGGGTTTTCAGTCCGGCGCGGGCGCTGGCTTCGGCCGCGAGCAGGCCGCAGAGGCCGCCGCCGATGACCAGCACGTCCACGTGGTGATGCAGGTGGTCGTACCATTCGCAGTCGGCGCTACGAGGTGCGTCGCCAAAGCCGGCGAGCGCGCGGATGGCGTTTTCGTAGCGCGGCCACAGGCTTTGCGGCCATTTGAAGGTTTTGCTGTAGAAGCCGGGCGGCATGTAGCGCTGCGCCAGGCGACCGATGAAGCTTTTGCTGCACCGTATGGCGCTGCTGCGTGCTTTTAGGCCAGGGTAGAGTTCGACTTGGGTCGCTTTTTGGTTGGGGGTGGCATGGCCGCCGTCTTCGAGCTGGACGAGGGCGTTCGGTTCTTCGCAGCCGGCGGCGAGGATGCCGCGCGGGCGGCCGTATTTGTAGCTTTGGCCGATGACGCGCACGCCGTTGGCGATGAGCGCCGAGGCGAGGGTGTCGCCCGCAAGGCCTTGGTAGGTTTGTCCGTTCCAGTGGAAGCTGACGGGCTGGCTGGCATCGATGCGGATGCCGGGTTTGTTGATGCGGCGAGCGCTCATGCTTCCTCCTCACGCCAGGCGCGTTTGGCGTCGTTTAGGGTGTAGCTGGCGGCGATGGCGTTGGTAACGTTGTGGCGTTTGACGACCAGCACTTTGCGGCAGCCGGCGCCGTGTACCCATTGTTCCCAGACCCAGCCTTTGGGGTTTTTGCGGTGGAAGAGGTAGTCGCCCCAGGCTTCGTCGCTGATGCTGTCGGGGTTTGCCGGGCGGACGATGAAGGCTTCGCCGGCATGGTGGTATTCGCTTTCGTTGCGGGTGTCCGCGCAGTGCGGGCAGTAGATGGCAAGCATGGTTCTCTCCTAGTGGGCAACGGCGGCGGCGCCGTGTTCGTCTATCAGATGACCGCTGGTGAAGCGTTCGAGGGCAAAGGGGCGGGCGAGCGGGTGCGGTTCGTCGTGGGCGATGGTGTGGGCGAAGACGTGGCCGGAGCCGGGGGTTGCCTTGAAGCCGCCGGTGCCCCAGCCGCAGTTGAGGTAGAAGCCTTCTATCGGCGTTTTACCGATGATGGGGCTGGCGTCCGGGGTGGTATCGACGATGCCGCCCCATTGGCGGTTCATGCGCACGCGCGAGAGCGAGGGGAACATTTCGACGATGGCAGCGGCGGTGTGCTCAATGATGTGTTCGCTGCCGCGCTGGCCGTAGCCAGTGTAGCTGTCGATGCCGGCGCCGATGACGTATTCGCCTTTGTCGGATTGGCTGATGTAGCCATGCACGGCGTTGGACATGATGACGCTGTCTATGGAGCGGGTCATGGATTCGGAGACGAAGGCTTGCAGCGGGTGGCTTTCCAGCGGCAGGCGCAAGCCCGCCATGCCTGCCAACACGCCAGAATGGCCGGCGACAACGCAGCCGACGCGGTCGGCTTTGACGTATCCCTGCGAGGTTTGTACGCCACGGATGCGGCCGCCTTCGACGTCCAGCCCGGTAACTTCGCAGTTCTCAACCAAATCCACGCCGAGGTTGCTGGCGGCGCGGGCAAAGCCACGCGCCACCGCGTCGTGGTGGGCGATGCCGCCGCGCGGCTGGAAGCTCGCGCCCATCACCGGGTAACGGGCGCGGCTAGAGCAATCAAGCAGCGGGATGCGTTCTTTGAGCGTTTTTGCGTCCACCACTTCGACGTCCACCCCTTGCAGGATGTTGGCATTGGCGCGGCGTTCGATGTCGCGCATGTCTTGCAGGGTGTGGCCGAGGTTATAGACGCCGCGCTGGCTGAACAGCACGTTGAAATTGAGGTCGGCGGTCAGCCCTTCCCACAGTTTTAGCGAGTGTTCAAACAGCGCCGCCGCCTCGCTCCACAGGTAGTTGGAACGGACGATGGTGGTGTTGCGCGCGGTGTTGCCGCCGCCGAGCCAGCCGCGTTCGAGGACGGCAATGCGGCCGGGGCGGTGTTCTTTCGCCAGATAGTAGGCGGTGGCAAGGCCATGCCCGCCGCCACCGATGATGATGACGTCGTAGCTGTCGGCAAGTGTCGCGCGGCGGTAGGCGGGCTGCCAGTCGCGGTTGTGACGCAGACCGTGTTTGAAAAGACTCCACCAGGAATAACGTTCAGTGTGCATAACCCCTCCGCTCATACCATGTAATCATCAACTTCGTCGGCGATTTCTTCCATGTCCTCATCGGCGAGGGTTTGCGGGCCGCGCGGGTCTTTCGGCGTAAACCAGCCAAACGCCGCATAAATCAGGCCAATCAGCGGCGACAGCCAGCAGAACAGCGCGAACGGCGCATAAATAAACGTACTCAGGCCGAGAGTGGCGGTGACGAACGCGCCGCCGTTGTTCCAGGGAATGAGCGGCGAGACCAGCGTGCCCCAGTCCTCCAGCGTGCGCGACAAAATGGCGCGGTCGTAGCCCATCTCGGCGAACTTGCCCTTCATCAGACGGCCGGGCAGCACCAGCGACGTATAAATCTCGCCCGCGACCAGCCCGACAATCAGCACCGCGCTGGCAGCAGTCGCCACCAGCGAAAAACGCGAACGAATCAACACATTGAGCTTGGCGAGGATCGCGCGGAAGGTGCCGTACGCCTCCAGACAGCCGACGAAGGCGAGCGAGAGCATCATCATCGTAATCACCCAGGTCATCGACATAATCCCGCCCTTGGACAGAAGCTTGTCCATCGCCTCCTGCCCGGTGTGCGCCTTAAAGCCGTTCATCAAAATATCGGAGACCGCGCTCAACTTCACGCCCTGATAAACCACGGCGAGCAGCACCGCGAGAAAAATCCCGGTGCAAAGCGTCCCCATCACCGAATACTTGCGGAAACCCATGAAAATGACCACCGCCGCCGGAATCAGCGTAATCCAGCCAATCCTGAAATGCTCCATCATCAACTGGCGGAACAGCTCGCGCGTGGCGAGCGACCCCTCGCCCGCATCACCGCCATAATTCAGGCTTACCAGCGTATAAACCACGATGGTGATGGCATATGCGGGAATCGTATTGGGCAGCATCGCCTTGATATGCGACCAAATATCGGTGCCCGCGACCGCGGGCGACAAATTCGTCGTATCCGACAGCGGCGACATCTTGTCGCCGAAAAACGCGCCGGAACAAATCGCGCCGACCGTCCAGTGCATCGGCACGCCGAGCGCCTCGCCAATACCGACCATCGCCAGCCCCACCGTGCCGACCGTCCCCCAGGAGGTGCCGGTGGCGAGCGAGACCACCGTCGTCAAAATGCAGGTTGCGGGCAGAAACACCGTCGGCTTCAAAATCGACAGCCCATACACCAGCACCGTCTGCACCGTGCCGGCGGCGATGGAAGCGGCAATCATCATGCCGACGCAGAGAATAATCACCGTGGTGGGCAGCGCGACCTTCATCACGCGGTACATATGCTGCTCCATGCCTGCCCATTTGCGCCCCTTGAGCGCCATAAACATGCCGGTGATACAAATGCCGATGACCAGCGGCACGTGCGGCGTGTAATCCTTGAAAACGAAGAACTGCACCATGAGCAAAGCGACCGTCAGCAAGAGCGGCGCCATCTCAAACCAGAACGGATAACTTTCGCGGTTTTTGAATTGACTGAACATACTTCCTCCCGAAAACTGAAGTTGAGGCGGAGAAAGCGGCAAACAGGCGGCATTCCCCGCGCGGGAATGCCGAAAGCGATGCGGTCTAGGAAACGGACGGGGTCAGAACCGCATGGCAGAAGACACCCCCACGACCGCCCCAAGAAAAGAAGCAGAGGCGACCTTAACTGCATCATGCATTAACTTAACGTTACAATCAACCGTGGAAAAGAAAAAAACGCGTAAATCCACTCAAAAAATATAAAAAATCACAGTTTTCAGGTTGGATTAGCGCGGTACGAGCAACTGGAACCGCTCGCGTAGCGGGAGAGACCCAACAAGCCAAATGCCGGACAGCCATCCATCGAAAGTTTCAGACAAGGCGCGTCGCCGAAGACAGTACGCGGTTGTACGGCGCGGGTTACCCTAAAAAATGGCTTCGCCATTTTTTAGGGTGCCGGTCAGGCGGCGCAACACAGTATGAGGCTTTCGGTGGATGGCTATGGTTCGGGCGGTTACGGACTTCGTCCTAACCGCCCCTACGTTTTGCGGGTGATTGGCGTGGATTGTCATACACCCTCACAACAACGCCCTCCGGCGGGAGGGCGTTTTTTATGAGTCAGAGCTTATTTGAACTCGTAGCGCACCGTCGCCATCACGCTGCGCTCCGCGCCGGGGATGTTGAAGGTGTTGGTGCTGCCGACGCGGGTGTAGTACTTGCGGTCGAAGAGGTTGTCCACGTTCAGTTGCAGTTTGAGCTGCGGGGTGATGCGGTACGCCGCCATCGCGTCCACCGTCGCATAGCCGCCGCCACGCACGCCCTGCGAGCTACGGATGCCGCTCATCGCGTTCACCCCGCCGCCAACGGTGATGTCGTAGGTCGTCCACAGGTTGGCGCTGTGGCGCGGCATAAGGAGGAAGATGCCGTCGTCGCGTGTGGTCGCCGCCCGTTTGATTTTCGGGCTCAGGTAGCTGTAGCCCGCGTGGATGCTCCAGCGGTCGGTGAGCGCGCCGCTTGCTTCCAGCTCCACCCCCTGCATGACGCGCTTGCCGAGCGCGGTGTAGTGGTTGTTGTCGCCGGCGATGCTGGCAGCGGCGTTTTTGTCTTGCAGGCGGTAGAGGCTGACGCGGGTGTTGAGGCGGTCGCCGAGGTAGCTGCCTTTGTGGCCGATTTCGATTTGGTCGCTCCGGCGCGGTTTGAGCAGGCGGCCATTGCGGTCAATCGCGGTTTGCGGGCGGTAAAGCGAGCTGTAGCTGGCGTAGAGGCTGTCGGTTTTGCTGAAGTCCCAGACGACGCCCGCGTAGCCGGTCAGCGGCGTGCCGTTGCGTTTTTCTTTGGCGGTGCCATCGCCGCTCTGGATTTGGTAATGGCCGATGCGGCCACCGCCGATGAGCGAGAGGTTTTCCAGCGGGCGGACGACGAGTTTGCCGTAAACACCTGCTTCGTCAAGGGTTTCTTCGTCGAGGGTTTCTTCGTCGAGGGTGTGGGCGAAGCCACGACTGCCCGCGCGGGCGTTGCCGAGGATGTTGCTGTAGGGCAGGCTGCCGAGGCTGCGGTAGTCGCGGGCAGCACCGAGCGTGCGCGCCCGGCCCTGTTCGTTGCTGGTTTTGAAGTGGTTGTAGTCGGCACCAACAACGTATTCGTTGCGCATCGCGCCCCAGTTGAAGGGCTGGCTGTAGCTGGCGTCAAAGGCGAGCGCTTTTTGTTTGATGTTGGTGCCAAGTCCGGTCGGCGTCACCTGTAGCTGGTCATCGAGCGCGCTGCCGGCGAAGGCGTAGTTCGATTCGGCATCGCGGTCGCTGTAGCGCAGGCCGATTTTGCCGTAGGCGCCGTTCGCAAAGTAGTGGTCAATGTCGGCGAAGGCGTCGTGGCTCTGCATTTCAAAGTGGTTCCAGTGGGCGCCGGTAAAGCTCTTTTGCGGCAGGAGCAGCAGTTTGCCGTTTTTGTAGGCGGGCAGGCCGTTGTCCGGGGTGATGTGACGCTGCTGGTAGAGGTAGCCGACGCCAGCGGTGGTGTCCGGGCCGATGTCCCAGTCCAGCGCGGCGTAAGCGGTTTCGTGGTGGTTGTTTTGCTTCGCCGGTTTGGGCGATTTACCGCTGGTCTCGGCGAGAACGCGGCCGCGCACGGTGCCGCTCTGGTTCAGTTTGCCGGAGATGTCCCGCCCAGTTTGTATTGTTTGTCGGTGCCGTAGCCCGCGTTGGCGCTGGCGGCGAAGCTGTCGCCGGGGCGTTTGCGCACCAGGTTGACGATGCCGCCCATTTCGCCGCTGCTGTCAAAGAGGCCGCTGGGGCCGCGCATGACTTCAACGCGGTCAAAGGTGGCGAGGTTGGGCAGGGTGCCGTTGATGCTCTGCATCTGCGCGGGCAGGCCATCGACGTTGTATTCGTCGTATTCGTAGCCGCGCGCATAGACGGAGGAGCGGCCATCGTCGTTGGACAACACGCGCAGGCCGGGGGTTTTGCGCGCGAGCTGGTCCAGCGTTTCGACGTTGCGGTCCTTGATTTGCTGGTTGGTGACGATGCTGATGGATTGCGGGATTTCGCGCGGCGTCGCCGGGATTTTGATGCCGACGGTGGCGGCAAAGGCACTGTAATCGCGGCTGTTTTCGGTGGCGTCGGCGCTGTAGCCGCGCTGGGTTTTGATGAAGATGGTGTCTAGTGTTTCGCTGTCATCGGCAGCAATGGCGGCGGCGAGCAGGTTGCGGGGGTGCATGAAGGCTACTTGTGGTTGATGAGAATCCGTAGCATTTTAATGAATTGCCGGGGGTTAATGAAGCGGCTTCCCGCCACCCGCCTTGTCCACTACCGCACCACCACCCGCACTTTGCGATAACCCGCGACCGGATACTGCGCAAAGGCACAGGGTTCGGAGTTGGCGGTATCCAGCGCGATGTCTGCCGTGCCGGACAGCAGCTCCTCCATCAGCAGCCGCAATTCAAGACGGGCGAGCGGCGCGCCGGGGCAGGCGTGAATGCCCGCGCCGTAAACCAGATTGGCGCTTTGGTCGCGCTGCGGGCGGTAGGCGAGCGCGTCGGCGAAGGCGGCTTCGTCGCGGTTCACGCTTGCCCAGTTCAGCGTCACCCGGCTGCCTGCGGGCAGGGTGCGCCCGCCCAGCGTCACCGGGCAGGTAGTGATGCGGCGGTTGCTCACCAGCGGGTCTTCGAGGCGCATGATTTCCTCAACGGCGGCGGGAATGGCGGCGCTGTCCGCGCGCAACCGCGCCTGTTCCGCCGGATGTGCGGCGAGGAAGCGCACGATAATGCCCGCGGCGGCGGAAACCGTAGAAAGCTCGCCCACCGTCCAGTTGCGGATGAGCGAAATCAGCTCGGCTTCCGTCATGAGGCGGTCGCCGTCGGGCAGATGCACCACGTCGTGCAGCAATTCGCTGGTGATGTCATCCGTTGCCGACGCGCGCCGCTCCTGCAACAGGGCGCGGATGTAGTGGTCAAATTCAAGGGCGACGGCGGCAATTTCCGCGCGGTCGCCGCGCAGGGTGGCACGGCGGTTCTTCTCAATCCACGCCGTCAGCGGCGCTTCCAGCGAATCCGGCCAGCCCATGAAGGCGTTCTGGATGCGCATCGCGTAGCGCTGGGCGAAGCCGTCCATCACATCCACTGCCTGCCCGCGCGGCAGGGCAGCGACCAAATTGCGGATGATGGCGCGGAAACGGGGCGCAAAACCTGCCAGCCGCTGCGGCGTGTAATAGCGGTCATTGATAGCGCGGAAGGCGGTATGCTCCGGCGCGTCCATACCGCTCGGCACGGCAACGTGGCGGGTGGAAACGCGGCTGGAGAACAGCTCCGGATGCTCAAGCGCATAGCGCACATCTTCGTGACGGAAAAGGGTGTAGCCGAGATAATCGTCGTGCGCCACCGGACAACGCGCGCGCATCGCGTCGTAGGCGGCGAGCTGGTCGCGTTGCACGGCGGGATCGCGCGAATCCCAGTCGTTTTTTTCAGGTGCGGTCATGATGATTTCCTGGATGATGCGTGAAGGCGGCTACTTTACGCCGCCGCCCGCACCGTGTCCTTGACCTGCATTACAGCACGCCATTTGTGGCAGTCCCCGCTTTTATAGCCATCCACCGAAAGCCTCATACTGTGTTGCGTCGCCTCGCCGTACAACCGCGTACTGTCTTCGGCGACGCGCCTTGTCTGAAACTTTCGGTGGATGGCTATATAGCCGTCTTGCCGGAACACCCATAAAAAAACCGCCCGGATAAGGCGGTTTTTCGCGGATAGCGCGGCGGTTAGAGGCGCATCGGCATGATGACGTAACGCACGCCTTCGTCCTCGCTGCTGGTAATCAGGCAGGGGCTGCTGCTGTCGGCGATGTGCAGTTGCACGTTGTCGCCGTTGATGGTGCTGATGGCGTCAATGAGGTAGTTGATGTTCAGCGCCACTTCCAGTTGCAGCGCCTGCGGGTTGATGATGTCCAGCGCTTCGTCGGCGGTTTCGTTTTCGAGGTTGCGCGCCGCCAGTTGCAGTTTGGCGTCGGAGAAGGTGAGGCGGATGCCGTCGTGGCGGTCAAGCAGCAGCACTTTGGCGCGTTGCAGCGATTCGAGGAAGGCCTGGCGCGAGACCAGTACCGGGGTTTCCTGTACCGGCGGCAACACTTGTTCGTAGTTGGGGAAGGTGCCGTCGATCAGCTGGCTGGTGAGGCGGTAGCCGCCCAGGGTCAGGCTGAGCTGGCGTTCGCCGAGGTTGAGTACCACCGGCTGGCTGACGCGACCGAGGAGCTTGATCAGCTCGCTCACGCCTTTTTTCGGCACGATGAGGTTGGTCATCGGCGCGGGCGACGGCAGGGGGCTGCGCGCGCAGGAGAGGCGGTGGCCGTCGGTGCTGACCGCGTGGATGGCGTTGCCGTCTTCGACGATGTTGAGGTACATCCCGTTCAGGTAGTAGCGCACGTCTTCGCTCGCCATCGAGAAGCGCACTTTTTGCATGATGTCGTGCAGGGCGCGGCTGTCGCTTTCGATGCGGCGATCCATGTCGGCCTCGGCCAGCGCCGGGAAATCTTCGGCAGGAAGCGTCGCAATGCGGAAGACGCTGCCTGCAGCCTTGACCAGCAGTTGTTCTTTTTCCAGCGAGCAATAGACGGTCGCCTGCGCCGGCAGGTGGCGCACCATGTCCAGCAGTTTGGCGGCGGGGACGGTGATGGCGCCTTCTTCTTTGATGTCCAGCTCGTTCAGCAGTATTTGCAGCGTGACTTCGGTGTCGGTGCCCTTGAGCAGCAAATGTTCGCCGCTGGTCTGCAACAGCGCATGGCTGAGAATGGGCTTGGTGGTTTTCCGTGCCACGATGCTGCTGATGTCTGCCAGCGGTTCGAGGAACTTCTCTTTCACAATGCTGAATTTCATAGATAACCTCTTTATTTAAATTCGTCGTCGTAGTCGTGTCTGTGAATATGTGGGCAAACGACCTGACTGCCTGTAGTGTAAAGGAAAATTGCGGGGATGACATGGGGAAAAATGGTGGACAACCCGGTGGACAGGGTGTGGACAAATCCGGCGGGCGCAGGCGGCAAAAGTTATCCCCCGTTTGTTCGCAAGATTATCCACAACTTGTCCACGTCCCGTTGGTGTGAGCGGCTACGCCGTGATGATGGTGCGGATGTTGTCATATTCTTCGCGGAAACGCGGCTCGCTTTGCCGCCGTTTTTCCATGTTTTCCACGGCGTGCATCACCGTGCTGTGGTCTTTGCGCTGGTACGCCTGGGCGATGGCCTTGAGCGAGAGGTCGGTCAGCTCGCGCGTCAGCGCCATTGCCAGCATTCGCGGCTCGGCGAAGGTTTTTTTGCGGCTGCGCGAGAGCAGCTCGTCCGCGCTGATGGCGTAGTACTGCGCCACCACCCGCAGGATGTTTTCGACGCTGGTCTGCTTTTTCTGCGCCTGCAACAGGTCGGCCAGCGCGCTTTGCGCGACGGCGAGGGTCGCCGGGGCGTCGTTTTTGAGGACGCGGCACTGGAAGATGAGTTTTTTCAGCGCGCCTTCGAGGTCGCGCACGTTCGATTCGACGTGCTCGGCGATGAAGTAGGCGACTTCGTCCGGCAGGGTGAAGTTTTGTTCTTTCGCCTTGCTCTTCAGGATGGCGAAGCGTGTTTCCGGTTCGGGGGTGCGGATGGATACCGACAGCCCCGCACCGAAGCGCGATTTCAGCCGCGCCTGCAAGCCTTCGATTTCTTTCGGGTAACGGTCGCAGGTCATGACAATCTGCCGCTTCTTGTCTATCAGCTCGTTGAAGGTGTGGAAAAACTCTGCCTGCGACTGCTCCTTGCCGCCCAAAAACTGCACGTCGTCAATCAACAGCGCATCGACGCTGCGCAGCCGCTTGGAGAAGGCGCGCTGCGATTTGCCGGAAATGGCGGCGACGAACTCGTTCACAAACTGTTCGGCGTTCATGTACATCACCGCCGCGCGGCCATTGCGGCGCAGCGCGTTGCCGGCGGCGTGCATCAGGTGCGATTTGCCGAGGCCGGTGCCGCCGTAGATGAGCAGCGGGTTGCTGTCGGCGAGGAAGGCACCGCTGGAGACGCGCTCGGCGGCGGCGAAGGCTTCGTGGTTGGAGGGCGCTTCGACGAAGTTGTGAAACTGGTAGTCGCTGATGAGGTTGCTTTCAAACGGTGCCGGGGTGGAGGCATCGCTGACGAACAGGTCGGGCGTGCTGGCTACTTCGACTTTGACTTTTTTGATGCCCTTGTTGCCGAGGAACATTTGCAGCGCGTCGAAGAGCGAGGCGCGGATTTGCTCGCAGGCAAATTTGTTTGGCGCGAGCAGTATCCATTCTTTCTCGCTTTTGGTCTTGAGGGTGAGCGAGCCAAGGACGAGGTTGTCTTCCTTGGAGCATAGCGGCGCCATCATGTCGAGCACGCTTTGCCAGAGCAGCAGCGCCTGGCCGTAGTATTGCGATTCAGCGGCCATGGGCAAACCTTGCCCGCAGCGCGGCGTCCAGCAGGGTGAAGGTGCGTTCAAAATCAGCCAGCTCGCCGTAGTAGGGGTCGGGCAGCTCCGCGCCGGGGTTGTCCGGCAGGGTATCGAGCATGAAGCCGATTTTGGCGCAGGCGTCGTCGTCCGGGGCGATGGCGCTGAGGTGGCGGTAATGGCTGCGGTCGGCGACGAGGATTTCGTCAAAGAGGTAGAAGTCTTCGGGGAGGAAGACCCGCGCGCGCAGGTCGTCTATGGGCATTTGGTGCGCGCGCATGACGCGGCGGGCGCGGGCGTCGGGCGGACTGTCGGGGTGGTAGTCGTGGGTGGCGGCGGAATCGACGGTGATGTCGTCGCGTTTTGCCGCTTTCAGTAGCGCGTGGGCGATGCCTTCCGCCATCGGCGAGCGGCAGATGTTGCCGGTGCAGACCATCAGTATTTTCATGTTTTTCAAAGTGTTGGCTTAGATGCGGTGCAGCAGTTTAGCATAGCTGCCGCCACGGGCGAGCAGTTCGTCGTGGCTGCCGCTTTCGACGATTTTGCCTTTTTCCAGCACAACGATGCGGTCGGCATTGCGGATGGTGGAGAGGCGGTGGGCGATGATGATGGCGGTGCGGTTGGCACGCAGCCGCTCAATCGCTTCCTGCACTTTCGCCTCGCTGTGGTTGTCCAGCGCCGAGGTCGCCTCATCCAGTATCAGTATCGGCGCGTCCTTGTAGAGGGCGCGGGCGATGGCGATGCGCTGTTTTTGCCCGCCGGAGAGCCGTCCGCCCTGCTGCCCGGTGTTTTCGTCGTAACCGTGCGGCAGTTTATTGATGAAATCGGCGGCGTTGGCGGATTCTGCCGCGAGGCGCACTTTGGCCGCGTCCGGCGCCGGGTCGGCGTAGGCGATGTTGGCGGCGATGCTGGTCGAGAACAGCACCGTGTCCTGCGAGACGAAGGCGATGGCGCGGCGGCGGTCGGCGAGGCTGACGTCGGCGAGGTCGTGGCCGTCGATGTAAATCGCCCCCGCCGTCGGCGGGTAAAACCCGGCGAGCAGCGCGGCAATGGTCGATTTGCCGCTGCCCGATTCGCCGATGAGGGCGACGGTTTCCCCGGCGCGGATGTGCAGGCTGAAGTGCTCCAGCACTGGTTGCTCCGGGTAGGCAAAGCTGACGTCACGAAATTCGATTTCGCCCCGGCTGAGCGATACCGGCGGCAATGCGGGTTGCGGCTCGGTCGGCGCGTCGAGGAAATCGAAGATGCTTTGCGCCGCCGCCAGCCCGCGCTGGATGGGTTCGTTCAGCTTGCCCATGCGCTTGATCGGCGGAAAGAGCAGCGCCATCGTGCCGAGGAAGGAGACGAAGACGCCGGTGGTCATCTGCGCCGGGGCGCTGCGCGCCTTCCACGCGAACAGGATAATCACGGTGCAGAGCGCGGCGATGATGGTCATCTCCACCACCGGCGAGGCGCTGGCGGCGATTTTGGTCGATTTTACCGCGTGAAAGCGCACCGCCTCCGCCTGCTGCGCAAAGCGCGCGTATTCGTAGTCCTGACCGTTGTAGATGCGGACAATCGCCCGGCCGCGCAGGCTTTCATCGACGACATGATTCATGCCGCTCATGTCTTCCTGCATCGCCCGTGCCATCGTCCGCAGTTTGCGCGAGACGTGGACGATGATATAGGCCAGCACCGGCGCGACGACAAACAGCAGCAGCGTCATCTTCCAGTCCAGATAAAAGAGGAAGACGGTGAGCGCGGCGATGGTGACGGTTTCGCGCAGGAGGATGGCGACGGCATCGGTGCTGGCCGCCATCAGTTGCAGCGCGTCGTAGGTGAAACGCGAGACGATGCTGCCCGCGCTGTTCTCGTCAAAATAGCGCATCGGCAGGCGCAGCAGTTGCGCGAACATCCGCCCGCGCAGGGTGTAAACCACCTGTTGCGCCAGCCAGTTCATGCTGCACGTCGCGGTGTAGCTCGCAGCTCCCCTGAGCATGAAGCCGAAAAACAGCAAGGCGGTCAAGCCATAAACGGTGCGCATATCGCCCTCGGCAAAGCCGCCATCGACCAGCGGTTGCAGCACGAACGGCACCAGCGGCTCGGTCAGGCCGTAAAGCACCGTGCCGCCTGCGGCGAGCAGCACCACCTTCCAGTGCGGGCGGATAAAGGCGAGCAGGCGCAGATAGCGGGCGCGGTCATCGCGGTCAAACATGGGCGTGTCCTTCGCCGCGCAGCGCGGCAACAATCAGGCAAAGCGGCAACACAAAAAAGAGCAGGCCGCTGTTGTGGCTGAACAGCGCCGCCTGGGTCAGGCTGAAACCGCTGTAGAGCAGCACCTGCGCCCGCCCGGCGAGACGCAGCGCGGCGGCATCGGGCGAATCGCGCTCCTCACCACGGCGGTAAAGCACGAGCGGCCAGACGAACAAAAACAGCAATACCGCAAGCCCCACCAAGCCGCGCCGGGCGAAGGCATCGAGGAACTCGTTGTGCAGATGACCGAAGGCGGCGAGGTCGGCGGCGGCGTGCCAGCCGTCCTTGTCCGCCTGCAACTGCGCCGTCCCCGCGCCGAAGAGCGGATAGCGGCTGCCTTCCTGCCAGGCGAAGCGCCACATCTCAAAACGCGCGCCGATGGACGTATCCGCCTTGCCTTCCTGGTAAAGGGCGATGTCGTGTTGCGCCTCGGCCAGCCGCTCCTCAATCACCTCAATATTGGCAAGCCAGAACAGCGGCGCGGCGATGGCGACAATCAGCGCCGACAGGGCCACGCTGCGCGCGCGGAAATGACGGCGGCGCAGCGACAGCAGGCCGAGGAAGACGAGCGCCCAGGCGAGGGCGAAAAAACTGCCGCGCGTCTGCGACAGAAACGCCGTATAAACCCCGGCGGCGGCACCGGCGAGCGTCAGCAGCAGTTGCCAGCCGCGCGGCTTGGCACGCAGACTACACGCGGTGATGAGGGCGAGCAGCATCGCCAGATTGCCGAGTTGAATCGGGTGGAGAAAGCGGGCGGCGCGGCCATAG
>NZ_CALJAH010000085.1 GCF_938028185.1 uncultured Cardiobacterium sp.
CCGAGGCGATTTTGATGGACACGCCGATTTCATCCGCCGTCGGCAAAAACACGAGGAAACGCGAGGGGATGGAAATCTCCATTGTCAGCCGCGCGCCCTTGCTGCCAATCGGGTCTTTCAGCACCTGCACCAACAGCGTCTGCCCTTCACGCAGCACATCGCTGATGCGCGCGGGTGGTTTGTCGCCACGACGCACCACATTTTTCACATGGAGAAAGCCGGCGCGCTCCAGACCGATGTCAATGAACGCCGCATCCATGCCGGGCAGCACCCGCTGCACCTTGCCCTTGTAAATATTGCCGACGATGCCGCGCTTGCGCTCGCGCTCGACAAAAATATCCTGCAACACGCCGTCTTCGAGCAGGGCGACCCGCGTCTCGTAAGGCGTGTGATTGACCAGCACCTCCGTGCCCAGACCCGAACCGTCCATATTCAATTCCCCAGCGCGCGCAAAAATTCGCCGCTGCAACCCAACTCGCAAAACCCCTGCCACAGCGCCTGCAACGGCAGCCCCATGACATTATAAAAATCGCCGGTAATGGACGACACCAGCACGCCGCCGCGCCCCTGAATGCCGTAAGCGCCCGCCTTGCCCATCGCCTCGCCGCTGGCGAGATAGGCGCGCAGGAGCGCGTCGGGATGCTCCGGCATGGTGACGCTACTGCTTTCCACATAAGTGAACAGCGCCTGCCGCCAGCGCAGCGCCAATCCGGTGAACACCTGATGCTGCCGCCCGGACAGCGCACGCAACATCGCAAGCGCTTCGGCATTGTCCTGCGGCTTGCCGAGAATCGTGCCGTCGCAGGCGACGGTGGTGTCGGCGGCGATGAGCAGTGCGTCGGGAAAATCCGGCTGCACCGCTGCCGCCTTGGCGCAGGCGAGTCGGATGACCATCTCCGGCGCGGATTCCCCCGCGAGCGGCGTTTCATCGACATCCGGTTCGGCGGTGGTGAAATCAAAGCCGAGCATTTGCAGCAGCAGCGCGCGGCGGGGAGAGGCAGAAGCAAGGACGATTTGCATGGACGGATTCCAAAAAATAAAGGGTGCGGGCATTATAAACCGCAGCCGCACGGGCGGCAGGGGAGGGCATTTATAGCCGTACAACCGCGTACGGTCTTCGGCGACACGCCTTGTACAGAATTTTGTGCGTATCGCTATAAAAACCGCTGCGCTAAATAACCCATTAAAAACAAAGGGGATTAAAAAGTCTTCAGCAAACAGCGCATTGCCAGGCGCGGGCAAAGCGATTACATTGCCCCCGCATTTCGCAATGTATCAATCGAATAGACAGGAGATCCCATGAAAAAGAGTTTGCTCACCCTGGCCGCGCTGCTTGCCTTAAGTGCTTGTTCATCCAGCAAAAAGGAAGACGTGGCAGAAGCCGCACCGGTGACGGCCGCCGCGCCGGTGGAAACCGTCGCCCCCACGCCGATGGAGCCGCACTGGTCGCGTCCCAACACCAGCATTGCCGAGACCGCGCAGCAGGTCAGTCGCTGCGAATATGATGTTGGTATGAACACCGGCATTGCCGACAGCAAGCGCCACGATATGTTCGAGGCGTGTATGCAGAAAGAGGGGTATTCCTGGATTGAGTAATCCGCCGTCCCTGAATGAAAGGCAGCCGCAAGGCTGTCTTTTTTTATGGCAATTTTCCTGAAGACTCATGCGGTGCTGTCTCGCTATCCTGTCTTCAGCGGCGTGCCTTGTGCCTGTCGCCCCAAGTCTTCAGCGCCGCCAGCACGGGCGCAAGCGTTTGCCCGTATGCGCTGAGGCGGTATTCCACGCGCGGCGGCACTTCGGCATAGACGGTGCGCTCGATGATGCCGTCGGCTTCCAAAGCGCGAAGTTGCGCGGTGAGCGTGCGTTGCGACACGGCGGGCAGGATGCGGCGGATTTCGTTGAAACGCAGCACGCCGTCGGTATGCAGGCGGTAGAGTATTGTGCCTTTCCATTTGCCGCCGATAACGGCCAGCGCGGCTTCCACCGAGCAGCCCTCGGCGCAGTCGAACGCGGTGTGTGCGGTTTTGCCCATATTTTGTTCCTTTTGGGGTTGGCGGCTGCTTTATATCCAGCGCCGTGTCCGGCGGCAGTATGCGCGGTAGGCATCGCCGAATTTCCCGGTCAGAATGCGCTCTTCAGGGATGATTTGGAAACGGGTAATCCAGGCGGCAAAAACCGCCACGCCCGTCCAGGCGGCGGTCTGTGCCAGATGCAATGCCCATGCGGCCAGCAGCAGTGCCATGCCCAGATACATCGGGTTGCGGCTGAAACGGTAGATGCCGTCTGCAACAATCAGACGGCTTTTGCCGGGCGTGTGCGGATTGGCGGTGGTGTGGTGGCGGCAGAATGCGGCCGAACCTGCGAGTATCGCGCCGACGCCCGTCGCTGCGACTGCCGCCGCAAACCACGGCATGGCGGGCAATGCGGCAGGCAGCCATGTCGCCAGTCTGGACATCAGCGCGGCACATAGCAGCATCACGGCAAGCGGCGGGATTTTCAGTTCCAATGCGTTCATGAGTTGTTCCTTTCAGACGACGTTTCTCGGTTTTGGCTTCGCAGAAGTCCATATATTCGCGTTCAGGCTGTCTTCGGCAGTATCCGATAAGTAACCTGCTGAAAAATAAGTGCCTTCTTAACAAGTTCGCGCCTTCATCTTATGATGCCCGCGTCTTTTTCACAACCGGAGAAACACCATGAAAGCCGTCGGATTCAACCGCCCGCTGCCCGTCAGCGACGAAAACAGCCTGCTCGACATCGAACTGCCCGCGCCCGAACCCAAGCCGCACGATTTGTTGGTGGAAGTGCATGCCGTGTCGGTCAATCCCGCCGACGTGAAAGTTCGCGCCGCGCATACGCCCGCCGAAGGGCAGTATCGTATTTTGGGCTGGGATGCGGCGGGCGTGGTCAAAGCCGTCGGCAGCGCAGTGCGCGGCTTTGCGGCGGGCGACGAGGTGTATTACGCGGGCGTGATCAACCGTCAGGGCTCGTATGCCCAATTGCAGGCGGTGGACAGCCGCATCGCCGCCCAAAAACCGCGCACGCTGGATTTTGCCCAAGCCGCCGCGCTGCCGCTTACCGCGCTTACCGCGTGGGAAACGCTGTTTGACCGCCTCGACGTAAACAAACCCGTGGCAGGCGGCAGCCGCGCCCTGCTGCTGGTGGGCGGCGCGGGCGGGGTCGGCTCGATTACCGTGCAACTGCTCAAAACGCTTACCGACATTCAAATCATCGCCACCGCCTCCCGTCCCGAGAGCGAAGCATGGCTGCGCAGCCTCGGCGCGGATTTTGTGATTAACCATCACCACAGCCTGCCCGAACAGGTGGAAAAACTCGGCATCGGCGCACCCTCGTGGGCGTTTTCCACCAGCCATACCGAACATTACCTGCCGCAACTGGCGGAACTGCTTGCCCCGCAAGGCCGCATCGCGCTGATTGACGACCCCGCCGCACTCGATGCCAATCCTCTGAAAGGCAAGAGCATTTCGCTGCATTGGGAATTTATGTTCACCCGCCCCCTGCGCGAAACCGCCGACATCGCGCGGCAGGGCGAAATCCTCGCCAAAGTGGCGCAACTGGTTGATGAGGGTCGTCTGAAAACCACCGCCACGCACATTATCGACGGCATCAACGCCGCCAACCTGCGCCGCGCACATCAGATGGTGGAACGCGGCGACATGGTGGGCAAAGTGGTGCTGGTGGGGTGGTGAACAGGCTCGGAGAGGCCGCCTGAAAGCCAAAAAAGCAGCCTGAAAGCATCATGACTTTCAGGCTGCTTCTGTTTTGGCCGGGCAAGCTGCTATTCAGGCGGTCTTGCCGTTTCGCTTATTCCCCGGCAGTCCCCCGCTCCCCCAGCGCCCGGTCTTCTGCCGTGGCCGAGGTCAGCCGCGCTGCTTTGGTCAATGTCGTCAATCAGCCGCGCGGCTTCGCTTTCTTTGTCAAAGAGTTTGCCAAAGGCGGTGATGCGCGCCTTGCCGCTCTCGCGGATGGCGGCATTGTCGATGGTCATGTCGATGGTCGGCCAATGCGCTGCCAGGCGGGGGAAGGCTTCCGCGCCGGGGCCGCCGGTGATAACGAGGTCGGGCTGGTAGCGGGCAAGCGCTTCGTAATCCGGCTCAAAGACGGTGCCGACGGTCTGCGCGCGGGCAAAGACGGGCGCGAGGTAGTCGATTTCCATTTTTGCCGTGGTCGCGCCAACGGGGACGCCGAGTTGTTCGAGGCTGTCGAGCGCCGCCCAGTCAAAGACGGCGATTTTTGCCGGCTGCGGCGGCACTTCTGCCACGCCGCGCGCGGTTTCGAGGGGGATGGCGGTCTGCGCCCAGGCAGCGCAGCAACAGAGGAGGAAGGGCAAGACACGCAACATGGTTGGCTCCGGGTGATGGTTCGTGCCTTACGATAGCAATGGCGCAGGCGAAGCTGCGGCAGATGTGGCGGTTTTTCCCGATGGCGCGGGATTTTTTCCGGATTGGGATGGTTTGTCTGGTTACATACACCTTGAGCGCTCAAGTGTATGTATATCCCGTCAATCACTGACCCGCAGCACTTCGCACAGCGCGCGCAATGCCGCCGATGGTTGCCGGTTCGGATAGTAAAGAAAAAAGCCATCGTAGCGCGGCAGCCAGTCCTCCAGCAGCGGTCGCAGCCGCCTGTCGGCGAGATAATCGCGGCAAAACACATCGAGCGCGTAAGCCAGCCCCAACCCGCGTGCCGCCGCATCCAGCATCAATTCCGGGTCGTCCAACACCAGCGCGGACGCCACCGCCCGTTCAAACGCTTCTCCGTCGCGCACAAATTCCCAGCGGTAGCGCGTGCCGCCGCCCAGTTGGCGGGAAGCTGATGCAGCGGTGTTGCGCCAAATCTTGCGGCGTCTGCGGCACGGCATGGCGGGCGAGATATTC
>NZ_CALJAH010000086.1 GCF_938028185.1 uncultured Cardiobacterium sp.
TGTCGGCTACGCCGCCACACACCCTACGCACGGAACCCGCCCGCTGCGGGTTTCGTCCTGCAGGGGAGGGGGATTCCAATTGTAAACAGCGCCTAATACGTCATTGAATGCGCCTGCAGCCGGGGCCGCGAATGGTGCTGGTGCCGCCGGGCTGCGGGGTGACGGTGATGCGGGTGGCGATGCGTTCGGTGAGGGCTGCGACGTGCGAGATGATGCCGATGTGTTTGCCGTGGGTGCGCAGTTGGGCGAGTGTTTCCAGTGCGCTGTCCAGCGTTTCTTCGTCCAGCGTGCCGAAGCCTTCGTCGAGGAAGAGAGAGTCCACCTGCATGGTTTCGCCGCTCATTTGCGCGAGTCCGAGTGCCAGCGCCAGGCTGACGATGAAGCTCTCGCCGCCGGAGAGGTTTTTCGCACTGCGGATTTCGCCGCCCTGGTAGTTGTCGATGATGTTGGCTTCGAGCGGCCGCGCTGGGTCGGCGGTGAGCAGGTAGCGGTCGCTCAACTGCGCCAGTTGGCGGTTGGCGTGGGCGATGACGCTGGCGAAGGTCAGGCTTTGCGCGTAGTTGCGGTATTTTTTGCCGTCCGCCGCGCCGATGAGGGCGTGTAAATCCTGCCAGCGGCGGGTTTCTTGTTGTTGTTTGGCCAGCGCATTTTGCCGGACGGCGAGGCGGGTAACGGCGCGTTCGTGTTCGGTGATGCGGTGGCGCTTCTCGGCGAGGGCTTGCTGTTGTTGTTGCCGGGTGTGGTTGTCGGCTTGTTGTCGTGCTTGCAGGGTGGCGGCGTCGGGGTCGTCCGCGCTTTGGGCGGTGAGGGCGGCAAGGCGGGCGGCGCAGTCTTGTTGGCGGGTGTGCAGGGTGAGGGTTTGCTGGTCAAGCGCGGCGGCTTCGCGGGCAAGGGCTTCGCGGGCGGCGGCGGGCAGGCGCGCAGCTTGCCATTCATTTTCTGTAGGGAAGGCAGCGGCGGTGCGCGCGGCGGCGAAGTGTTGTTCTTCCTGGTCGAGGGCGGTTTGTTGGTCGGTGAGGCGGCGGCGCAGTTGCTCGCGTTGTTGTTGGTTGGCAGCCGCGCGGTTTTCGGCTTGTTGCAGCGCGCTGCGGGCGTGTTCGGCGGCAGTTTCGGCGGCGGCGATGGTGCGCTGTTGGGCGGCTTCTTCGCTGTCGGGGTCGCGCTCGCCGAGGATGACGCGGCGGGCGGCAAGGGTTTGCGCGTGGGTTTGTTGTAGCGCGGCGAGTTGTGCGGCGTAGGCGGCGGTGTTGCGTGCTTTTTCGGCGGCAAGGGCGGCAGCGCTTTCGGCTTGTTGTTGTTTTTCGCGCGCAGCGGTGAGGGCGGTTTGGGCATTGGTGTATGCGGTTTCGAGTTGTTCGGCGCGTTTGAGGTGCGCCTCCAGCACGGCGAGGCGGGCGTTGAGGTCGTCGGGGCGGGCGGGCAGCGCCTGTGCGTAGGGGTGGTCGGTCGCGCCGCAGAGCGGGCAGGGTTCGCCGTCGTGCAGTTGCGCGCGTTGTTGTTCGAGGTCGGCAATGCGCTGGTGGTAGGCGAGTTCGCGCAGGATGCTGTCTTTTTCGGCGCGGTATTCGCGCAGCAGGCGGCCTGCGAGGTGGGCGGCAAGCGCGCTTTCGGCCTGGGTGCAGGCGCGGGCGGCGTTTTCGGCTTTTTGTTGTGCGGCAGCGGCGGCGGTTTCGGCTTTTTGCCGCGCGCTTTGCGCGGCAGCGTGGGCGGCGGCGTGTTGTTCGAGAATGGCGAGTTGTTCGCGCTGGTGGCGCAGGGTGTGGTCGTGGGCGCGGGTTTGTTGCCAGG
>NZ_CALJAH010000087.1 GCF_938028185.1 uncultured Cardiobacterium sp.
CGCCTGCGGTTATCGACATCCGTGGCGAGGTGTATATGCCCAAAGCCGCCTTTGCCGCGCTCAATGCGGCGGCGGAACGCGACGGCGGCAAGACCTTCGCCAATCCGCGCAATGCCGCTGCAGGCAGTCTGCGCCAGCTTGATCCTGCCATTACTCACAAACGACAACTCCGTTTTTATGCTTATGGTTATGGCGAACATGGAAACTACCCACTTCCGAAAACCTATACCGATTTACTAACTCTTTATAGGGATTGGGGGATACCCACCTGTCCGCTACAAACTGTTGTTACCAGCGTCGCCGCTGCCGTCGCCTACATGGCAAAGCTCGGCGGCGAGCGGCACGAGCTGCCCTACGAAATCGACGGCGTCGTTTACAAAGCCGACCGCTTCGCCGACCAACAGGCGGCTGGCTTCGTCTCGCGCGCGCCGCGCTGGGCGATTGCGTGGAAATTCCCGGCGGTGGAAAAAACCACCGTGGTGGAGGCGATTGACGTGCAGGTTGGCCGCACCGGCGCGATTACCCCGGTGGCGCGGCTGCGCCCGGTGGAAGTCGGCGGCGTCACCGTCACCAACGCCACCCTGCACAACGCCGACGAAGTAGCGCGCAAGGACGTGCGCGTCGGCGATACCGTCTTCGTCCGCCGCGCCGGGGACGTCATCCCGGAAATCGTCAAAACCGTGCCGGAAGCGCGCCCGGCGGGGAGTGTGCCGTTTGCGATACCGACGCATTGCCCGGTGTGCGACTCGGAAATCATCCGCCCCGAAGGCGAGGCGGTGGCGCGCTGCTCCGGCGGGCTGCATTGCCGCGCGCAGCGGGTGCAGGCGCTGATTCACTTCGCCTCGCGCAAGGCGTTGGACATCCAGGGGCTGGGCGACAAACTGATAGAGCAACTGGTGCAGGACGGGCGCGTGCATAGCCCGGCCGACCTCTTTGCGCTGACGCTGGCGGACTGGGCGGCGTTGCCGCGCATGGCGGAAAAATCGGCACAAAACATCTTGGCCGCCTTGGAAGCGGCGAAGGCGACGACGCTGCCGCGCTTCATCTACGCGCTCGGCATCCGCGAAGTCGGCAACGTCAGCGCCGAACTGCTCGCGCGCCACTACCGCGAACTGCCCGCGCTGATGGCGGCGGGCGAAGCAGACCTGCAAGCCATCGACGGCATCGGCCCGGTGATGGCGCAATACATCCGCCACTTCTTCCTGGACGACGCCAACCGCGCCGTCATTGCCGCGCTGCAAGCGGCGGGCATCCACTGGCCGACGATGGAAGCGCCGGTGGTCGCCGCCGGCAGCCCGCTTGCCGGCAAAACCGTGGTCATCACCGGCACCCTGCCGACGATGACGCGCGACGAAGCCGCTGCCCACGTCGCCCGCCTCGGCGGCAAAACATCCAGCGCCGTCTCGAAAAAAACCGATTACCTGCTCGCGGGCGACAAGGCGGGGAGCAAACTGGAAAAGGCGCAGTCGCTCGGCGTTGCCATCATCGACGAAGCGCAGCTCAAGGCGTGGCTGGAGGTGTAGGGCGGGGCTTGCCACCATACGGATTTACGAGCGCTCAAGGTGTATGTATGGACGTTCAGCGGGCGGCTTAAGGTTTGGAAGCCGTTGGCGGCATCCGGTAAGATATACGCTAAGCGCTAAGCATATTTTTGGAGGCTATATGTTTGATAAATATCTGGTTCCCATCAGGGAGCAACTGCTCGACCCCGATGAATATTTGCACGCCCTGCCAAATCTGCGGCATAACGACAATATTGACCACGTGGATTTTATTCCGCCGCGCATTGGTAAGCGGGGCTATGGCAAATTCCGTGTGCGTTATAAGTCCCCGGTTCTGGTGGAAGAATGAGCGGTGATCATGAGGCACTGCCCGCATCCGGGGTTATCGTAGCCTCCATGCTGACCGGGAATACGGATATTGCGCTGGAAATGATCAAAATCGGTGGCGCGGCACTGTTGGCATACGCTGCCGGTTTTTCTAACGGCAAGGCAAAGGTTAAAGAATCGGGGGATGCGGAAAAGGATGAGTCATATAGCCATCCACCGAAAGCCTCATACTGTGTTGCGTCGCCTCGCCGTACAACCG
>NZ_CALJAH010000088.1 GCF_938028185.1 uncultured Cardiobacterium sp.
CGTGGTCGAAGACGAGAATTTGCGCGGCGTGGCGGATAGTAGCGAGGCGGTGGGCAATCATCAGCACGGTTTTGTCCTGCATCAACGCCGCCAGCGCGCGCATCAAGAGCGCTTCGTTTTCGGCGTCGGCAAAGGCGGTCGCTTCGTCGAGGATGAGGATGGGGCGGTTTTGCAGGATAGCGCGGGCGATGGTGATGCGCTGGCGTTCGCCGCCGGAAAGGGTCGCACCGCGTTCGCCGACGGCGGTGTGGTAGCCCTTCGGCAACGCCATGATAAAGTCGTGGCATTGGGCGGCGCGGGCGGCGGCTTCTACTTCGGCATCGCTGGCGTCGGGCGTGCCGAGGCGGATGTTGTCGGCAATGGTGCCGCTAAAGAGGAAGTTGTCCTGAAAGACGAAGGCGACTTGCGCCATCAGCGCCTCCGGGGCGAGGTGGCGGATGTCGGCGCCGCCGATGCGGATGCTGCCGCTGTCCACGTCCCAAAAGCGCGGGATGAGGCGGGCGACGGTGGTTTTGCCCGCCCCCGAACTGCCGACCAGCGCGGTCAGGCTGCCCGCCGGGGCGGTGAAGCTGATGTCGGTCAGCGCGTTTTCTTCGCGGCCGGGGTAGCGGAAATGGACGTGCGCAAAGCGGACGCTGGCGTCTTTTGGCATTTGCGGCGACGCAAGCACCGGCAACACCGGTGCGTCCAGCACTTCGATGATGCGTTCGGCGCTGATTTTGCCCTGCTCTATCAGGTGATAGAGCGAGATGTAGGGTGTCAGCGCTTCGGCCATGCCGGTGCCAAGCAGCAGCACCGCCAGCCAGGTGGCGAAAGGCAGCGCGTCTGCCTGCCACCAGTAAAAGCCCGCCCACAGCAACGCGGCCAGGGTCGGCATCGGGTTGAGCAGCATCATGCCGCTGCGCGAGGTGTTGCCGACGGAGCGATACCAGCCGATGAGCATGGCGAGGTAGTTGTCGAGCGCGTGCTGGTAGCGCCCGAAGCTGGTTTCGCCGCCGTCGAAGGTGCGCACCACCGGCATCGCCTGCACGAATTCGACCACGGCGACATTCACCTGTTCGCGCGCGGCGTTGTAGGCGGCGGTGGATTCGTCCGCGTTACGCATGACAAGACCAAATATCACCATGCCGACGGCCAGCACGCCGGCGGCAACCAGGGCGAGGCGCCAATCGACCACGAGCAGCACGACAAAAGCAATCAGCGGCGCGGCGTAGGCGCGGGCGTAGAGCGGGGTGCTGTCGGCAACGAAAACGTGCAGACCGCGCACGTCGTCCTGCATCACTTTGGTCAGCGCCGCCGCGCCCCGGTCGTGCAGGAAACCGAGCGAGACTTGCGCCAGGCGTTCGGCAAGTTGGCTGCGCAGCAGGGTTTCCAGACGAAAGGCGGCGAGATGCGAGACGCGGAAGGCGTAACCGCGCAGGGCAAAGGCGGCGAGGGTGAGCGCGACCAGCAGCGTGGCGGTAAACCCGTCGGCGCGGCCAGCGAGCAGCTCTTTGAGCATATGCGCCATCAGCAGCAACGCGGCGGTGCCGAAGGCAATAGCGGCGGTGGAGAGCATCATCGCGCGGCGGATTTGCGGGCGCACCGGGTCGATGATGCGCCAGGGAGAGGGGTTAGACATGGTGGCGGCTCCTGTGAAGGTGGTGGCAGGATGATAGCTGTTTCTATTTGGGGCAGAAACGGGAAGGACGGTGAAAGGCAGCCTGAAAACGCTGGATTCATTTTCAGGCTGCCTTTCTAGTGGCAAGGTTTATTCGGCATCCGACACAACACCGGCGGCAATCAACCTGCCGTTTTGCTGCAGCAAAAAACGCTGACCTTCGGCCGCCACCAGCGCTTCTTCGGTTTCCAGCCGTACTTCGGGCGTTTCGCCGTCGGCCACGCTTTGCGGCGAGACCAGCCTGCAGCGCACCGTCTGCCCGCCTATCCATATTTCCGTGCTGTCGCCTGCCGATAGGGCATGACCGCCTTCTTCGCGGCTCAGATTATAGATATAGCCGTGCAGGCGGCGGCTTGTTTGCGGCAGTTTGGGCGGCTGCGGGCGCGGTGCCAGCGCGGCGGTATCGGCCAGCAGTTGCTGCAGACCCTGATGACCAACATAAATGCGCGCATGCTCGCCATCCATTTCATAGGTGTCGAGCAGATTGCGCATTTCCATGGTTTCGAGTTCCAGGAGGTCTTTGTCGTCCAGCGCATCGCTTTGGCTGAACAGCACCGCCAGCTTCGGCACACGCGCCTGCCGCGC
>NZ_CALJAH010000089.1 GCF_938028185.1 uncultured Cardiobacterium sp.
CGTAAAGGCGGGTCTGACCGCTCTTCGGCAGCCCGGCCAACTCCAGCATGCGCTGCACTTCGCTTTCTTTCGCGCCGTCGAAAACCGGCGTCGCCATCGGCACTCCGGCACGCAGGTTTTGGCAAAGCGCGACCAAGTCTTCATCGTTGAGCGAATCAATCGCCTCGCGCTGACCGTCGTGGTTGTAAACCTCGTTCAGGTAATCACGCAGCTTGCGCGGTTTTTCGTTCTGGTCGAGCATCTCACCGATGCGCAAACCAAGACCGCGCGCCGCCCAACCCAAGTGGGTTTCCAGCACCTGGCCGATGTTCATCCGCGACGGAACACCGAGCGGGTTGAGGCAAATATCAACCGGGGTACCGTCTTCCATATAGGGCATATCTTCCACCGGGACGATGCGTGACACTACCCCCTTGTTACCGTGACGGCCTGCCATCTTGTCGCCCGGTTGCAGGCGGCGCTTGACGGCGAGATAGACCTTGACCATTTTTAGCACGCCCGGCGCGAGGTCATCGCCCTGAGCAAACTTGGCCTTCTTCTCTTCGTAGTAATCCTGCAACTCGCGTCGCTTGTCGAGCAGCAACTGGTGCATACCATCCAGTTGCTCGTTGATGTCGGCTTCTTGCAGGCGCAAGTCAAACCATTGCTCCGGCTTGAGTTCGTCAAGGAGCGCCTGATCAACTAAATCGCCGGACTTGCGCTTCGGTGCTTTTTTGATCGCCTGACCGAGCAGCAATCGCGCCACCCGCTCGTGAATGTCGCTTTCAAAGACGCGCAACTGGTCTTTGATGTTCTTGGCGATACTCTCGATTTCCATCGCCTCGATTTCCTTCGCACGCGCATCTTTTTCCACGCCATCACGGGTATAAACGCGCACATCCACCACAGTGCCATCCATGCCGGTCGGCACGCGCAACGAACTGTCTTTCACGTCCGACGCCTTCTCGCCAAAAATCGCGCGCAGCAGTTTTTCTTCCGGCGACTGCGAACGTTCACCCTTCGGCGTGACCTTGCCGACGAGAATGTCGCCCGCCTTCACTTCCGCACCGATGTGAACAATACCGGTGCCATCCAGCTTCGCTAGCGCACTTTCCTTGACGTTCGGGATGTCGCTACTGATTTCTTCCGAACCGAGCTTGGTATCGCGCGCGACGCAGGTCAGCTCTTCAATATGAATCGTGGTGAAGCGGTCTTCCTGGACGACACGCTCGGAAATCAGGATAGAGTCCTCAAAGTTGTAGCCGTTCCAAGGCATGAAGGCAATGAGCATATTCTGCCCCAGCGCCAGTTCCCCCAAATCCGTGGACGGGCCATCCGCCAGCACATCGCCACGCGCGACAACATCGCCCGGCTTGACCAGCGGTTTCTGGTTGATACAGGTGTTCTGGTTGGAACGGGTGTATTTGGTGAGATTGTAAATATCTACCCCCAAACCGCCCGGCTGTACTTCATCATCATTGACCTTGACGACAATACGCGAAGAATCAACGAGATCAATCACCCCACCACGTTCAGCACGCACCAGCACACCGGAATCGCTGGCAACGGTGCGCTCCATGCCAGTACCCACCAGCGGTTTGTCAGCACGCAATGTCGGCACCGCCTGGCGTTGCATATTCGAGCCCATCAGTGCACGGTTGGCGTCGTCGTGTTCAAGGAAGGGAATAAGCGAAGCCGCAACGGAAACAATCTGTTTCGGCGAGACGTCCATATAGTCAATGCGATCGGCGCGCGACAACATAAATTCATTTTCAAAACGCGCAGAAATCAGGTCATCACGGAAAGAGCCGTCTTCATTGAGGGCAGCATTCGCCTGGGCAATGACATATTTGGACTCTTCAATAGCGGAAAGATATTCCGTTTCCATTGTCACCTTGCCATCAATCACCTTGCGATACGGCGTTTCAAGGAAGCCATATTCATTGGTCTTGGCATAAACGGCGAGCGAATTAATCAAACCGATGTTCGGACCTTCCGGCGTTTCAATCGGACAAAGACGGCCATAGTGAGTCGGATGCACGTCGCGTACTTCAAAACCGGCGCGTTCGCGGGTCAAACCGCCCGGCCCCAGCGCGGAAATGCGACGCTTGTGCGTGACTTCCGATAGCGGGTTGTTCTGATCCATGAATTGCGACAATTGCGAAGAACCGAAAAATTCCTTGATTGCAGCAGAAACTGGTTTCTGGTTAATCAGGTCTTTTGGTGTCAATTGCTCGGATTCGACCTGGCTCAAGCGTTCCTTGATGGAACGTTCCAAACGTACCAAACCGATACGGAACGCATTGGCTGCCATTTCGCCAACGCAACGGATGCGGCGGTTCCCCAAATGGTCAATATCATCCACCGTACCGTCGCCATCTTTAATGGCAATCAGCGTCTTCAACACGCGGACAATATCTTCCTTGGACAATACGCCTTCGCCGGTATCACCTTCAATACCGAGGCGACGATTAAATTTCATCCGGCCTACACGGGACAAATCATAGCGTTCCTCATTAAAGAACAGATTTTCAAACAACCCGTCCGCCGCATCTTTCGTCGGTGGCTCACCCGGACGCATCATGCGATAAATTTCGGCGCGCGCATTATCCTGATCCGTCGTTTCATCGACACGCAGCGTATCAGCAATATATGCACCCCGGTCCAGCTCATTGACATAAAGCGTTTCAAACGATTTCACGCCCAGTTCAACGAATTTAACCAGGTGTTCTTCTGTCAGCACAGTATTGGCAGGCAATATCAGTTCGCCACTTTCCTTGTCGATGAGATCTTTGGCAAGAATTTTGCCGATAACAAAATCCATCGGCACAACCTGACTGCTCACATTTTTTTCTTCCAGCTGGCGCACATGGCGGGAAGTAATCCGCTTGCCCGCTTCAACCAGCACTTCGCCATCCGCCATAATATCGAAAGCAACCGCTTCGCCCTTGAATTGCGCCGGTTGAAATTTCATTTCCAGCTTGTTCTTGCTGATTTTGAAACTTTGCGTTTCAAAAAATTCTCCAAGAATCTCCGCATCGGTATAACCCAGTGCGTGTAACAATACCGTTACCGGCAATTTGCGACGACGGTCAATACGGCAATAAAGCAGATCCTTCGCATCAAATTCAAAATCCAGCCACGAACCGCGATAGGGAATAACGCGCGCCGAGAACAACAATTTACCGGAGCTATGCCCGACACCCTTGTCATGATCAAAGAAGACACCCGGCGAACGGTGCAATTGGGAGACAATAACCCGCTCGGTACCATTGATAACAAAGGTACCATTATCCGTCATCAGTGGCATTTCACCCATGAAGACCGGTTCGGATTCAATCACTTGCTTCAGTTTGCGCTTGTCATGATTGCCCTTGTCATAAATAGCCAAACGCATCCGTACCCGCAACGGCGAGGCGTAAGTGACGCCTCTCAACTGACATTCACGCACGTCAAATTCCGGTCTGCCCAGTTCATAACCGACATATTGCAATTCAACCAGCCCATTATGGCTTACGATCGGAAAAATGGAAGAAAAGGCTTCATGCAGACCAATATCAGTCCGTTTGTCCGAAGGAATCCCTTTTTGCAGAAAATCACGGTAAGAATCAATTTGCATTGACAGCAAGTACGGCGTATCCAATACCGTAGGATGTTTGCTGAAATTCTTGCGGATGCGTTTTTTCTCGGTAAACGTATAAGTCATAGCGGCACTAACCTCGGACATCAAAATATGCGCAGGGCACGGGGAATTTGGAATACTAAAAAGATTATGAGATGACAAACGGCGACCCATTTGCCATTTGCAATCGCATCATCTTTCACAGACGACAAAAAGTACTGACGCGCGAGCGCCAGTACTTTCAGAAAAGAACCGAAACAAGTTATTTAAGTTCGGCTTTGGCACCGGCACCTTCGAGTTCAGCCTTGATTTTTTCAGCTTCTTCTTTGGCAACACCCTCTTTCAGGGTGGACGGAGCGCCATCAACGGCTTCTTTGGCTTCTTTCAGACCCAAGCCGGTTACAGCACGGACAACCTTGATAACGGCAACCTTGTTGGCACCAGCATCAGTCAGAACCACATCAAATTCAGTTTGTTCTTCCGCTGCGGCAACCGGGCCAGCAGCAACCGGCGCAGCAGCAACAGCTGCAGCAGCAGTAACGCCAAATTTTTCTTCCATTGCGGAAATCAAATCAACAATATCCATTACTGACATTTCAGCAATAGCATTCAGGATATCTTCTTTAGCGATAGCCATTTTATACTCCAAAAATTAAATCAGAAATTGTTAAACAATACCCAAGGCGCAATTATGCAGCCTTGCTTTGGCGAATAGCCTCGATGGTACGAACCAGTTTGCCTGGAATTTCGTTGAGGGTGCGCGCAAATTTGTCAAGCGGCGCACGCATACAAGCCATAAGCAATGCCAATGCCTCGTCTTTGGTCGGCAGTTTTGCCAACCGTTCCAGTTCACTGCCCGGCAATACTTCACCAGAAACGCTCAGGAACTTGATCATTTTCTTGTCAAGTTTGTCGTTTTCCTTGAAGAAATCGCGCCACAGACGCGCTGCAGCACCGGGATCTTCCATTGAGAATGCCAAAACCAGCGGGCCGACCAGACGTTCTTGCGTACACGCAAATTCAGTCTCGGCGACAGCCCTTCTGGCCAGGGTATTTTTAACCACCCGCAGATAAACACCGGTTTCGCGGGCACGTGCGTGCAATTGCGTCATATGTGCCACAGTCAGCCCGTGGTACTCCGTCGCAACCAGCGCATATGCCTTGGCAGCAACTTCGCTGACTTCCGCAACAACCGCTTTTTTGCTGGTTAAATTCAAGCCCATTCCATACTCCTTAAGTCGGATCGGGTTACCCTAAAACCATCGGAATCCCGATGGACCTTGGTATAGCCTTTTTCAGATAGCTGAAGTCGACCTACCATCTATGCAGGAAATTAAGTTCTCGCGAACACCCGCAGTCTTTGACGATAGCTGCCACGCAGCTATCCCAAATTCCATAATTTTATTTATGCACCAAAAGAGGCAATATCAACGGCAACGCCCGGCCCCATGGTAGTGGACACAAAAGCCTTTTTCAGGTAAATACCTTTGGCTGCGACAGGGCGCAATTTATTGATCTCTGCAACCAATGCATTGAGGTTCTCTACCAACTGTTGCTCAGAGAAATTAATCTTGCCAATCATTGCGTGCACAACGCCACCTTTGTCAGCACGGAAGCGCACCTGACCGGCTTTGGCATTTTCTACGGCCGTTTTGACATCAGGCGTTACTGTACCCACTTTCGGGTTTGGCATGAGCCCACGCGGGCCAAGCACCTGACCCAGTTGACCAACGACACGCATGGCAGCCGGTTCAGCGATAACTACATCAAAATCGCTACGACCACCCTTGATTTCATCGGCAAGCTCATCCATACCTACCAAATCAGCACCTGCTGCTTTAGCTGCATCAGCTGCAGCACCTTGCGCAAAAACGGCGACACGCACAGACTTTCCGGTACCATTCGGCAATACCGCCGCGCCACGCACAACCTGGTCTGATTTGCGCGGGTCAATACCGAGGTTGATGGCAACATCAACAGATTCAACAAACTTGGCAGCCGGAACAGATTTCAGAAGTGTCAATGCTTCTGCCAAAGGATAGACTTTACCCGCTTCTATTTGTGCACGATATGCTTTGGCACGTTTAGACAATTTGGCCATAATCAATCCTCAACCTTCAAACCCATGGAACGCGCACTACCTGCAATCGTATTGACGCCCGCTTGCAAATCTGCTGCTGTCAAATCCGGTTGCTTAACCCTGACAATTTCTTCCAACTGAGCACGGGTAACTTTGCCCACTTTTTCAGTATTTGGACGGCTACTGCCGGATTTAATACCAGCAGCTTTTTTCAACAGATAAGAAGCAGGTGGCGTTTTGGTAACAAAAGTGAAACTGCGATCACTATAAACCGTGATAACAACCGGAATCGGCATACCCGCTTCCAAACTTTGCGTCTCGGCATTAAATGCCTTGCAAAATTCCATAATATTTACACCATGCTGACCAAGTGCCGGACCAACAGGCGGACTTGGATTTGCCTTGCCTGCAGCAATTTGCAGCTTGATGTAGCCAGTAATTTTCTTAGCCATATTTTACTCCTGATGGGTAATAACGCCTTGCGGCTCCCCTGTTTTTACAGATCTTTCTCAACCTGATGGAATTCAAGCTCCACCGGGGTGGGACGACCAAAGATGAGTACGGAAACTTTCAGTCTGCTTTTCTCATACATAACTTCTTCTACCGTACCCATAAATTCGGCAAATGGACCATCTATAATGCGCACCTCTTCACCGACTTCAAATAAGGTTTTGGGACGTGGCTTTTCAGTTCCTTCCTCAATCCGGCGTAAAATTGCCTCAACTTCATGTGGTGAAATCGGCGCAGGATTTTCTGCAGTACCGCCAACGAATCCTGAAACGCGCGGAATACTACGCACAACGTGCCACGTTGCTTCATTCATTTCCATCTCAACCAGTACATAGTTAGGGAAAAACTTGCGCTGAGAATTGCGTTTTTTACCGTCTTTGATTTCAACAACTTCTTCCGACGGAATCAGAATTTGACCAAAACTGTCCTGCAATCCCTCGCGTTCAATTCGCTCCATCAAGGCCCGTTTCACCTGCCCTTCAAACTGGGAATAGGTCTGCAATACATACCACTGTTTGGACATTAGAGTAACGCCTTGACCACGCTGGTAAGTATCCAGTCAAAAATACTCAGCACAATAGAGAAAATAGCCACCAACAGCAAAACCACCATCGTTGTTTTGACCGCATCATCCTTGGTTGGCCAACGCATTTTGCGCATTTCAATGCGGGCACCTCGCATCAGGGACAAAATATGTGTGCGGTGGCTGGTTGGCCATAACGCCACAGTAGCTGCAACCAAAGAAGCTACCACAATACCGAAGCGAACAAAACCGGAAGAGCCGGTCAAAAATGTTGTTGAGCCTGCCAGATAAAAACCGCCCAAAAACAAAATTACGGCCAACGCCGTAAAAAATGGATCTGAGGATTTCTTTTGTTGTTCTGCCGTATTTTGCTGCATCGCAACCTCTAGAATAATGGCAGGCGAGGAGGGACTCGAACCCCCAACCGACGGTTTTGGAAACCGCAACTCTGCCAATTGAGCTACTCGCCTGTATTTTGTGTCGAAAAGAGGGCGGGATTATAATCACCGCCCTCTGCTTTTGCAAGCGTAATATTATTCGATAATTTTGGCGACGACACCGGCACCAACGGTACGTCCGCCTTCACGAATCGCAAAACGCAGACCTTCGTCCATCGCAATCGGTGAAATCAGCTGTACGGTCATCTTGATGTTGTCACCCGGCATAACCATTTCCACGCCTTCCGGCAGGATGCATTCACCAGTCACGTCCGTGGTACGGAAGTAGAACTGCGGGCGGTAACCTTTGAAGAACGGGGTGTGACGTCCACCTTCATCTTTGGACAGGATATAGACTTCTGCCTCAAACTTGGTGTGTGGGGTAATGGTACCCGGTTTGGCCAACACTTGTCCACGTTCGACTTCTTCACGTTTTGTACCACGCAGCAACACACCCACGTTATCACCAGCTTCACCCTGATCCAGCAGTTTGCGGAACATTTCTACACCAGTACAGGTGGTCTTTGCGGTCGGACGAATGCCGACGATTTCGATTTCTTCGCCAACCTTGATAACGCCACGTTCGATACGTCCGGTTACTACGGTACCACGACCGGAGATGGAGAAGACGTCTTCGATTGGCATCAGGAAGGGTTTGTCAATGTCGCGTTGCGGCTCGGGGATATAGCTGTCCAGTGCATCAACGAGTTTGATGATTGACGGTACTCCAATATCAGACTGGTCGCCTTCAAGTGCTTTCAGGGCAGAACCGATGATAATCGGGGTGTCATCACCCGGGAAGTCGTATTCGCTGAGCAGGTCGCGTACTTCCATTTCTACCAGTTCCAGCAGTTCGGCATCATCTACCATGTCCGCCTTGTTCAGGTAAACTACGATGTACGGTACGCCTACCTGACGAGAAAGCAGGATGTGTTCACGGGTTTGCGGCATCGGACCATCTGCTGCGGAGCAGACGAGGATGGCGCCATCCATTTGTGCTGCACCGGTAATCATGTTCTTGACGTAGTCGGCGTGTCCCGGGCAGTCTACGTGGGCGTAGTGGCGGTTCGGCGATTCGTATTCAACGTGTGCGGTTGAGATGGTGATACCACGGGCGCGTTCTTCCGGCGCACCGTCAATTTGGTCGTAAGCCTTGAAGGTACCGCCAAAACGTTCTGCACCTACTTTGGTCAGGGCTGCAGTCAGGGTAGTCTTGCCGTGGTCAACGTGCCCAATGGTGCCAACGTTTACGTGCGGCTTGGTTCGGGTAAATTTCTCTTTAGACATGATTTAACTCCAAAAATAAAAATCAGGATTTGCTCTTGATGACTTCATCAACAACGTTGCTCGGCGCTTCGTTGTAGCAGTCAAATTCCATGGAATAACTGGCGCGACCCTGGCTCAATGAGCGTAATGAGGTGGCATAGCCGAACATTTTTGCCATCGGGACTCGTGCACGAACGATCTTACCGCTTGCTTCATCATCCATACCCTGGATGAGACCACGACGGCTGTTCAGGTCACCAATGACATCGCCCATATAGTCTTCAGGCGTAGAAACTTCTACTTTCATCATCGGCTCAAGCAATACCGGCTTGGCTTTGCGCGCGCCCAGTTTGAAGCCTTCAGAACCAGCCAGTTTAAAGGCCATTTCCGAAGAATCCACTTCGTGG
>NZ_CALJAH010000090.1 GCF_938028185.1 uncultured Cardiobacterium sp.
TAGGCGCGGCTGGGGATGGTGTAGTTGCCGACGATGATGTTGTCGAGGCCGTCCGAGACTTCTTCCCACACGGTTTTGTTGGCGTCCAGCGCATCGCGCGATTGGTCAACGAAGGCGATTTGCACGGTGTCGCCGATTTCCACGCTGCCCGCGTCCGGCGTGTCTTTGCCGGCGAGGATGTTGAACAAGGTGGACTTGCCCGCGCCGTTCGGGCCGATGATGCCGAGGATGGCGCCGGTCGGCAGGTTGAAGTTGAGGTCTTCGTAGAGCGCTTTGTGCGCGTAGCCTTTGGCGAGGTGTTCGGCGATGATGACTTTGTCGCCGAGGCGCTCGCCCGGCGGGATGTAGATTTCTTGCGTTTCGGCGCGTTTTTGAAATTCTTTGCCGGAGAGTTCGTCAAAGCGGGCAAGGCGCGCCTTGTTTTTGCTGTGGCGACCTTTGGGGTTGTTGCGCACCCATTCGAGTTCTTGCTTGAGGGCGCGGCGGTGCGCGCTTTCTTGTTTTTCTTCCACGGCGAGGCGTTTTTCTTTTTGCTCCAGCCAGGAGGAGTAGTTGCCCTGGTAGGGGATGCCTTCGCCACGGTCAAGCTCAAGTATCCAGCCGGCGACGTTGTCGAGGAAGTAGCGGTCGTGGGTGACGGCGACGACGGTGCCGGGGAAGTCGTGCAGGTAGCGCTCCAGCCAGGCGATGGATTCGGCGTCGAGGTGGTTGGTCGGCTCGTCCAGGAGCAGCATATCGGGGTTGGAGAGCAGCAGGCGGCAGAGGGCGACGCGGCGTTTTTCCCCGCCCGACAGCGTCGAGATTTGTTGCTCCCACGGCGGCAGGCGCAGCGCGTCGGCGGCGATTTCCATGCGGCGCTCGTTGTCGTGGCCGCCGCCGGCAGCGAGTTTGTTTTCCAGCTCCGCCTGCTTGGCGGCCAGCGCGTCAAAGTCGGCATCGGGGTCGGCGTAGGCGGCGTACACCGCGTCCAGCTCCGCCTGCACGTCTTTCATGTCGCTCATCGCTTCTTCGACGACTTCGCGCACGGTTTTCTCCGGGTCAAGCTGCGGCTCCTGCGGCAGGTAGCCGATGCTGATGCCCGGCTGCGGCCGCGCTTCGCCCTGGATGTCGGTATCGACGCCTGCCATGATTTTCAGCAGGGTGGATTTGCCCGCGCCATT
Source organism: uncultured Cardiobacterium sp. (assembly GCF_938028185.1). GTDB lineage: Bacteria > Pseudomonadota > Gammaproteobacteria > Cardiobacteriales > Cardiobacteriaceae > Cardiobacterium. Next base: position 1,161 of record NZ_CALJAH010000090.1, read on the forward strand.
CAAGCCAAGGATGCCGATTTTCGCGCCGGGGAAGAAGGAAAGGGAGATGTCTTTGAGGATGAAGCGGCCGCCGGGGACGACTTTGCTCACCCGGTTCATGGTGAATACGTATTGGCTCATGTTTTTGCGTTGGTTACGAAGGGGGCGCTATTCTATGGGAATCTTTTTCCGGTGTCTTTGCTATGAAATGTTTGGCTTTTGTCCGTGACTGCGGCGGACTTGCCGGGTGCTGGTGTTTTACCGCAATCGCCGGATTCATTTACATACGCCTCGGTCGCTACTCTGGTATGTATATTTTTGTTTGGACGCCCGCAGGGTGAAGCCTGCAACAGGGCGGGTTGTATTGCAAACAGCCCTTGGGGCGTATCGTAATAAAATAAAATCAAGGCAGCCTGAAAACAGATGCAGCGGATTTGAGCAAAACCGTCCGCCTTTTTTCAGGCTGCTCCCCCATGAAGCGCCGCTTCGCCATTCCAATCCCAAATAAAGGATTTTCCATGAAACACATTATCCCCGCCCTGCTCCTTGCTGCCTCCGTCCCTGCTTTTGCTGCCGACCCGGCATCTGCCGCAGATGCGGCGCCCGTCGCCACCTACGCCGTCCCCACACCCGCCGGCTTTTCCTTTGCCGTCGAAACCCAAGTTCTTGCCGACGACTCCTATCAGGTGAAAATCACCGACCAGAAAACCGGCAAAGTGCAAATCATCGACGACATCATCGACTTCGGTCCGCTTAAAGAAAAAATCAGCGACCTGGTCAACATCCAGGACTACAACGGCGACGGCCACCCCGACATCGCCGTGCGTATCGTCGGCGCCTACACCCAGTCTGCCGACGATCTGTACCTCTTCAACCCCGCCACACGGCAGTTTAAAACACCGCCCGACGGACAAAACATCGCCATCGTCGGCAACGTTGAGGTCATCCGCAAGGGCTGCATTCGTGTCGAATACAAAAGCAGCATCATGGATTACGACGAGGAAGATTACTGCTGGAAAAACGGCGGCTGGGAGATGCTCCGCCTCAAAAACGCCAAACCGCACAAAAAGCCGAAAGGCAAATGATTGCAGGCAGCCTGAAAAAACCGATGCCGCATCATGACCGGGGCGCTTGTCCACAAGGCGCCCCGCAGTCTTTCCCGAACCACTGTGGGCAAAACGTGAATTGGCGTCTGCGGCCAGAAGCAGTGTCTCCTTTTTTGTGTTGGTAATGAAGGGCGCTATGCTATGGGAATCTTTTTCCGGTGTCTTTGCTATGAAATGTTTGGCTTTTGTCCGCCTGATGCGGCTGGATCGCCCGGTGGGCTCGTTGCTCCTCGCCTGGAGCAGTTTGTGGGGGCTGTGGCTGGCAGGTGCCGGACGGCCGCCCGCCTTCGTCACCGCCGTGATTTTGCTGGGAACGCTGACGATGCGCTCTGCCGGCTGCGTCTTCAACGACCTCGCCGACCGCAATTTTGACGGCCACGTTGAGCGCACCCGCAGCCGTCCGCTCGCCAGCGGCGCGGTTTCGATCGCGGAAGCGGTGGCGTTGGGCGTGTTTTTATTGGCGTTGAGCTTCGGCTTGGTGTGGCTGCTCAACTGGCAAAGCGTGCTGCTTGCCGTCGCCTGCGCGGTGGTAGCGCTCTTTTACCCGCTGTGCAAACGCTTTTTCCTCACGCCGCAATTGGTGCTGGGCGTGGCGTTCGCCAGCCCGATTCTGATGGCGCAGACGGCGATTTTGGGGCGGGTGACGCTTGCCGGTTTCTTGCTCTTTTTGGCAAGCGTCTTCTGGGCGCTGGTGTATGACACCTACTACGCGCTGGTGGACCGTGACGATGACCTGAAAATCGGCCTCCATTCCAGCGCCATTACCGCGCGCGGCTTCGAGCATCGCTTTCTCGCGACGATGGCGGGGACGGTCTTGGGCTTCCTCGTGCTGGCGGGACTGGCAGCGGGGCTGAACGGCTGGTACTACCTCGGCCTCGTCGGCGCCGCCGCGCTCTTTGCCTATGAACTGTGGGACACGCGCCACCTGGAGCGCGAGCGTTGCTTCCGCGCCTTCGTGCATAACAATTGGGTTGGCGCTGCGGTGCTGCTCGGTCTGGTGCTGGCGTTTTTGCCGTAGCCGGAAATATAGCCGTCCCGCAGGACGGCTTTTTTGTGCGCGGCGCTCAATAGACGTTGCCGTAGAGGTCGTGCGCGTCGCTGTCTTCGATTTCGACGTGGACGATTTCGCCCGGCTTGACGCCGTCAATGTTGCTGATGTGGACAACGCCATCGATTTCCGGTGCGTCGTAGGGCGTGCGCCCGGTGGCGGCGAGGTTGTCCGCATCCACCGCGTCTATTAGCACCGGCAGGACGCTGCCGATTTTGTCCGCAAGCAGGCGGGCGCTGACCGCCTCCTGCGCCGCCATGAAGCGTTGCCGCCGTTCTTCTTTAATGGCTTCGGGGATTTGGCCGGGCAAGTCATTCGCCGCCGCGCCTGCGACTGGCGAGTAGGCGAAGCAGCCGGCGCGGTTGATGTCCGCTGCTTCGATGAACGCCAGCAGTTCCTCAAAGTCGGCATCCGTCTCGCCGGGGAAGCCGACGATGAAGGTGCTGCGGATGGCGAGGTCGGGGCAAATCTCGCGCCAGCGGCGGATGCGCTCCAGCGTGCGTTCGCGGTTGCCGGGGCGGCGCATCGCCTTGAGGATGCGCGGGCTGGCGTGCTGCAAGGGAATGTCGAGGTAGGGCAGGATACCGCCGTCCGCCATCAGCGGGATGAGGTCATCGACGTCCGGGTAGGGATAGACGTAGTGCAGCCGCACCCAGGCGTCCAGTTTGCCTAGTTCGCGCGCGAGTTCGTGGATGCCGCGCGCGCCGAGGTCGGCGCCGTAGGCGGAGGTGTCCTGCGAGACGACGAGCAGCTCTTTCACCCCCAGTTTGACCAGGTTTTGCGCCTCTTTCAGCACCGCTTCCGCCGGGCGGCTGACGAGGCGGCCGCGCAGGTCGGGGATGATGCAAAAGGTGCAATGGTGGTCGCAGCCTTCGGCGATTTTCAGGTAGGCGTAGTGGCGCGGTGTCAGCTTCAGCCCGGCGGGCGGGATGAGGTCGAGGTAGGGGTTGTGCGCCGGTTTCGGCAGGTGTTCGTGTACCGCGCCCATCACCGATTCGTAGGCCTGCGGCCCGGTGATGGCAAGCACGTCCGGGCAATGGCGGCGGATGATTTCCGGTTTGACGCCGAGGCAGCCGGTGACGATGACTTTGCCGTTCTGGCGGATGGCTTCGCTGATGGTGTTGAGCGATTCGGCGACGGCTTCGTTGATAAAGCCGCAGGTATTGACGATGACGAGATCGGCGTCGTCGTAGCGGTCGGTGATGGTGTAGCCGTCGGCGCTGATTTGGGTGAGGATGCGCTCGGAATCGACCAGCGCTTTCGGGCAGCCGAGGCTGATGAAGCCGACGGCGGGTTGGGATGTGCTCATGATGATGTTTTGGTTATTTTGGGGGCGGCGATTGTAGCGCAGTTTTCAGACACCTTTGCCGCGAGCAAGGCGTAGGTCGGGCATGAATGGTCGACCTGCGGCTATGACTACAGAACATCGGCAGTTGTATCGTGGGTACTACCCCCACCCCAGCTTTCTCGCACTTCGCGCGAGCTGTTCCAGTCCCCCACGGGGGGAGGGGGTAGAGCGACGGCAGGCGCTAAGGTGCCGGTTGCAGGCGCACCGTCGCGGCGGGGCGCTCTGGCGGGGTTTCGAGGCGGAGTTGGACGCGCGCGTGGTTGCCGTTCTGGTCGCTGACGTCGAGGGTGTAGTCGCCGTCGCCAGGCGGTTGCCACAGGGTTTGCGGGCTGTGGGTTTGCCGCAGCAGTTGGCGGTTGGCAAGCCAGGTGTAGGGCGGCACACCGCCGTCGGTTTGCAGGGTGATGGCTTGGCCGCGGTTCTGGATGGTGGCGCCGCTGGTGGGCGCGGTGATGCGCAGGCCGGGAGCGGGTGGCGCGGCGACGGTGTTTTCGCGGGTCTCCCACGCCGGTTGCGGCGCGGTGTAATGGCGCGGCGGGTTCGGCAGGATGGCGGTGATTTGTCGCATGATGGGGATGAGGGCTTCGGCGCTGGCGCGCTGGTCGTTGTAGCCGCCGTCGGCGCGGCCGCCCCAGAGCAGTACGGTGTGCTCGCGGGTGTAGGCGATGACCCAGAGGTCGCGCCAGCCGTAGGCGGTGCCGGTTTTGAGGGCGACGGGTTCGGCGCCGTGTTTGAGGACGCCGCCGCTGTCGCCGATTTTTTGCAGGATTTGGCTGGTTTGCAGGCAGGCGCGCTGGCTGGCGAGCGGCGCGGGCTGCTCCGGGCGGTAGGTGCAGTTGGCGAGCTGGCGGTAGAGGTCGGCCAGTTCGGTGGCGCGGATGCCGACGCCGCCCAGGGCTATGGTGAGGTTCGGCGGGCTGTTGTGCAGGATGGTGAGGTGCAGGCCGTGTTGTTCGAGCCAGGTGGCGAAGGTGTCCGGCCCGATGCGCTCCAACAGGCGCACCGCCGGGGTGTTGCGCGAGCGTTGCAGGGCTTCGGCGAGGGTGATGCGGCCGAGGTATTTTTGGTCGTAGTTGTCGGGGTTGTAGCCGCCTGCGAGCGGGGTGTCGTCGATGGGGGTGTGCGGGTGCAGGCGGTAGTGGTCGAATGCGTAGAGGGTGATGTAGGGTTTCAGGGTGCTGCCGGGTGAGCGGATGGCGGTGAGGAGGTTGTTCGCGCCGAGGCGGGTTTTGTCGTGGTAGTCGGCGCTGCCGAGGTAGGCACGGGTTTCGCCGCTGGCGTTGTCGAGGATGAGCGCGGCGAGGTTGCTGCGCGGCGGGCGGCTTGGCAGGGCGGCGGCAAGGATGGTTTCCAGCCGGGTTTGTTGGTCGCGGTCGAGGGTGGTCGCGCTCTCGCCACGGCTGCGCGCAAGGGCGGCGTAATGCGGTGCGTGTTGCGGGAAGGGGTGCGGCGCGGGCGCGAGCGGCTCGTGGCTGGCGTTGTGGTGGGTCTCGGCGTCGATGAGGTTTTTTTGCAGGGCGCGGTCGAGGACGCGGTTGCGCGCGGCGCGGGCGCGGTCGGGGTCGGCGAGGCGGTTCGGGTTTTGTGGCAGGGCGATGAGCCAGGCGGTTTCGCCGATGGAGAGTTCTGCCGGGGTTTTGCCGAAGTGGTGCCAGGCTCCGGCGGTGATGCCTTCGATGTTGCCGCCCATCGGCGCAAGGCTGGCGTAGCAGTTGAGGATGGCCGCCTTGTCGTAGTGGTATTCGAGCTGGAGTGCGCGCAGGGTCTGGCGGATTTTGCCGGACAGGGTATGCGGGGTGCGGTAGATGAGGCGCGCCGCCTGCATGGTGAGGGTGGATGCGCCGCTGCGGATGCCGCCGCCGCGCAGGTTTTCGCCAAGCGCGCGGATGACGGCGACGGGGTCGATGCCGTGGTGCTGGTAGTAGCGGCGGTCTTCGTAGTTGAGCAGCAGCGCGGTGTAGCTCACGGGCAGGGCGCCGGGCGGCAGGCGGCGTTTGCCGTCGGCGGTGAGCCAGGTGTGTAGCATTTGTCCGTGGCGGTCATAGACGGTGGGCGCGTAGTCGGTGCAGAGGGCGAGGTCGGGCGGGTAGGCGAGGTCAAGGCGTTTGAGGGTGAGTGCGCCGAGGCCGCCAAGGAGGCAGAGGGCGAGGGTTATGTGGTATATGGTCTTTTTCATTTGTGTTGGAGGTGCGTGATGAAGTTTTTGTGGTTTGTGTTGTTGGTCATCGGGGTGTGGCTGTGGCGCGACTGGCAACGGGTGCAGCGGCTGCGCGCGCGGATGGCGCGGCGCGAGGCGGCGGAAGCGGCGTTTGAGCGGCTGGTGTTCGCGCTGGAATGCCAACGCGCCAACGGCGAGATTGATGAAATGCAGTTCCGCGTGCTGCGCGATGAGGCGTTCCGTCGGTTGCAGGAGGCGGTGGCGGAGTGAGTGATAAAGGTGTTGGGCTGCCCTTGGGTTTTAGTAATGCAGGTGAGGCGAAGCGGTAGCCCAATATTTTATTTGTTGGGTTACGCTTGTGCTTCGCCAAGCCAACCTGCGGTCGCTACATTTTTAGCGAGAAAGGTCAATTTTGCAGTTCTCTCAATGTTTGCACGAGAAATTCTAGCGTAACTTCGTCAATACCATTTTTCTTTGCCTCTTGCCATTTTGCAGCTTTTGCAAGATCTACCGGGATATCACCCATTCCGGGAACATTTTGAGCGCCATGAGAGTAGATTTGAATTAGCATTTCCATTGCATCTCTGTCTCCTTGTGTCGCTGCTTTTTCCATGTAGGAAAAACTTTTTTTTGCGTCCAAAGAAACACCAAGGCTTGAGCCTTCTTTGACGTATTCTTCGGAGAGTTCGGAAGATGCTTGAGCACTACCCAAGTTACTGGATTTTTCCAGATAAGTAAGCGCCTTTTCCGCATCTTTGTTATATCCATTCTCTCCTTTTCTATAGTCTTGTGCGATATAGAAGCAGCTGCGCGAATGTCCTGCATTACAGGCTTTTTCATACCATTCTCTGGATTTGCCAATATTTTTGGCAAATCCACCTCCCGCTGTTGCGTAATAAAGCCCAACTTCTCCCATCGCAGCAGCAGAAATTTTCTTTTGCTTGGATGCTTTTTCATTCCATTGACGAGCCTGTTCCAAATCTTTGCTTGTATCTTCGCCGTACTCGTGGAGTTTTGCAATGGCTATCATCGCGTCTGCGCTGCCGTTAGCAGCAGCCTGCTCATACCATTTGCGCGCTTCGTCATATTTATCCTGTCCTTTTGCTAAATCACCCAAGAATACTTGAGCAACAGGCTCATCCTGTGCTGCAGCCTTTTCTAGCCAGTCAGTCTCATTGTCTTTTTCAGATGAAATGACGCCAAAAGAATAAAGTAACCCAAGTGCTGTACGCGCTTTGGCATGGCTTTGTTGAGCCGCCTTTTCATACCACTCGGCAGCCGTTTTGAAATTCTGCTTGAAGCCGTGGCCGAGGGCGTACATTTGTCCTAACTGGAATTGTGCTTCGGCGTCGCCCGCTTCCGCTTTCGGTTGCCAGCGTTTCATTTCTTCGATGTAGTTGGGCGCGTCTTCCGCCAGTACAGGGGCGACGGGCGCGGCGAGGGCGAGCGCGAAAGCAAGCAGGGTGGCGTGGATTTTCATCGGTGTTCTCCGTAGTTGTCGGGGTGTGCCGGGATTGGCTGTCGGATCGGTGAAAATTATAGTGTTTCTGCCCGGATAGGGCGACATTCGCCCGCCGGAACCGCCCCCCGCCCGCGCATTCCCCGGTACAATTCGCGCCCTGTTATCCATTACCCGCCACCACCATGATTTTCAACCTCTCCGCGCGCAGCGCCCGGCTGCGCCATTTCATCCACAAGAAACTGCGCCAGTCCTCGCGCATCTCGCGCAAAACGCTGGAGCTCTCCTGCCTGCTCGTTGGCGCGACGCTGGTCGCCCTCGCCTCGCTCACCTTCGCCGCCTTTGCCGATTATGCGCTCGACAAGAACCACCTCTGGGCGACTGCCTGGCCGCTGGCGCCGTGGTTTATCCTGCCGCCGGGGATGGCGCTGCTCGCCTGGTTTACCAAAAAGCACGCGCCTTATGTGGCGGGCAGCGGCATTCCGCAGGTCATCGCCGCACTCAGCCTGCCCTACGGCGCGAACAAGCAGCGTCTCATCGCCTGGCCGCATACCTTGTGGAAAATCCCGCTGACCTTTCTCGCCATGCTGATTGGCGCTTCGGTCGGGCGCGAAGGGCCGTCGGTACAGGTCGGCGCGGCGGTGATGCTCGCCTGGGGCGAATATTGTCGCCGCCACCGCCTTGCCTTCAGCGGCTTGAGCAGCAACGAGCTGATTGCCACCGGCGCGGCAGGCGGTCTCGCCGCCGCCTTCAACGCGCCACTGGCCGGGATTATTTTCGCCATTGAGGAGCTGGGACGCGGCCTGCATCTGCGCTGGGAACGCCGTCTGCTGCTCGGCGTGCTGGCGTCGGGCTTCATCCTCGTCGCCATCAAGGGCAACAACCCCTATTTCCCGCAATACGTCGGCGCGACCACCCTGCCGCACATGATTCTCTGGGTGGCGCTGTGCGGCGTGGTCTGCGGTATCGCGGGCGGCATTTTCGCCCGCCTGCTTGCCAAGGGCGCGCTTGGCTACGCCCCCGCGTTTTTGCGCGGCTGGTTGGTGCGCCATCCGCTGATATTCGCCGCGCTGCTCGGCGTTATCCTTGCCGCCATCGGCCAGCACACCCACGGTCAGACTTACGGCACCGGTTATCAGGCGGTGGCACAAGCCCTGGACGGCGAAGTGCTGCAACCGCACCATTTCGGCATCGCCAAACTGCTGGCGACGGTGGCAACTTACTGGAGCGGCATCGCCGGCGGCATTTTCACGCCATCGCTGACCACCGGCGCAGGCATCGGCAGCGGGCTGTGGGTGCTGACCGGTGGCGTCGCCGACCACAACCTGCTGGTGCTGCTCTGCACCGCCGCCTTCCTCGCAGGCGCGACACAATCGCCCGTCACCGCCAGCGTCATCGTCATGGAAATGACTGGCAGCCAGCCGCTGCTCATCTGGCTGATGACCGCCTGCCTCATTGCCACGCCGGTATCCAGACAAATCCAGCCCAAGCCGTTTTACCACGCCGCCGCTTCCCGCTTCCGCCAGCGGGTGCAGGCGGAGACGGGCGGCTAGCCGCACCAACCCGTTCTCTACGCCCATAACCGCCCCGCTTGCGCTGCATCAAGGCGCGCCGGGCGGTCGTTATGCAAGATATATTGTCGCCTGCAATGATAATCTGCGCGAATCAAGTTTCGACTTAACCGCGCGTACCGGATTTCGCGCGGCGAAACGCCAATTTGGCGGTATTTTTTCAAATTGCCCGGAGGATTTATGGCTCGTGATTTGAGCAAGATGACCAATATTGAAGATTTGCGCCGCGTTGCCCGGCGCAAAGTGCCGAAGATGTTTTTTGATTACGTGCGTTCCGGCTCGTGGACGGAAAGCACGCTGCATCACAATACCCGTGATTTTGACCCGATCAAATTCCGTCAGCGCGTGCTGGTTGATATGACCAACCGCACTTTGGAAACGACGATGATTGGCGAGACGGTAAAAATGCCGGTCGCCATTGCCCCGACCGGATTTACCGGAATGATGTATGCCGATGGCGAAATTCTTGCAGCCAAAGCGGCGGAAAAATTCGGCGTGCCGTTTTCACTTTCCACCATGTCCATTTGCTCAATTGAAGACGTGGCCGCCAATACCAGCAAGCCGTTTTGGTTCCAGCTTTATGTGATGCGCGACCGCGAATTTATGGAAGACCTCATCAAGCGGGCGAAAGCGGCGAATTGCTCGGCGCTGATTCTCACCGCCGATTTGCAAGTACTCGGCCAGCGCCACCGCGACATTAAAAACGGCCTGTCCGCGCCGCCGAAACCGACATTGCTCAATATGCTTGATTTGGCCTTGCGCCCGCAATGGTGCTGGCATATGTTGCACACCAAACGCCGCACCTTCGGCAATATCGTCGGCCATGCAAAAAACGTTTCCGATTTGTCCTCGCTTTCTTCCTGGACGAGCGAACAATTTGACCCGCGTTTAAGCTGGGACGATGTCGCCCGTATTAAAGACCTGTGGGGCGGCAAACTCATTATCAAGGGTATTATGACCAGCGAAGACGCGGAGAAAGCGGCACAATCCGGTGCAGATGCGCTAATCATTTCCAACCACGGCGGCCGTCAGCTGGATGGCGCGCTTTCCACCATTAAAGTCCTGCCGGAGATTGTTTCTGCGGTTGGCAGCCAGATTGAAGTATGGCTCGACAGCGGTATCGTCAGCGGTCAGGACATTCTGAAATGTATGGCGCTCGGCGCGAAAGGTACGATGATTGGCAAGGCATTCCTTTACGGCCTCGGTGCCTATGGCGAAGATGGCGTGCGCCGTTGTCTGGAAATCCTCTATAACGAGATGGACACGACGATGGCATTCTGCGGCCATACCGATATTAAAAAAGTCGGCAAAGAAATTCTTGTTCCCGGCACATTCTGATTTTTTGCGGGCGGCATGGCTGCCCGCTTTTTTTAAGAGGTATTTTTATGGAAGCATTGAACCAACAGCTCCCGCTTATTTTGAGTATTTTCCCGGTCATTCTGCTGATTTGGCTGATGGTAAAGAAAAACAGCGTGCCGTCTTATATCGCCTTGCCCGGCGTCGCCTTTTTCATTTACCTGTTGCAGTTGTTCTATTTCAAAAATGATTTTATGACGCTCAATGCCAATGCGGCGGCGGGCGTGGTTGCCACCCTGACGCCGATTACCGTTATCTTTGGCGCGATATTCTTTAACCGGATGATGGAAGCGACCGGCTGCATTGGCATCATCCGCCAATGGCTGGGCAATATCAACCCGAATCCGGTGGCGCAATTGATGATTATCGGCTGGGCCTTTGCCTTCATGATTGAAGGAGCGAGCGGTTTCGGCACCCCTGCGGCAATTGCCGCGCCGATTCTCGTCGGCCTCGGTTTCAAGCCGATGCAGGTTGCCGTTTTTGCGCTGATTATGAACTCGGTACCGGTATCCTTTGGCGCGGTCGGCACGCCGACCTGGTTCGGCTTTGGCGAGCTGAAGAAAAGCGGCATTCTCAATGACGAAGATATTCTCGCCATCGGCAAAGAAACCGGGCTGATTCATTTCGTCGCCGGTTTTATCATTCCGGTATTGGCGCTGCGCTTTATTACCACCTGGGCGGAGATTCGCAAAAACATCGGCTTCATTTATTTGAGCGTGCTGGCCTGTACCGTGCCGTATTTATTGCTGGCGCAAGTCAATTACGAATTTCCGTCGCTGGTCGGTGGCGGTATTGGTTTGCTGCTTTCCGTCTTTCTTGCCGACAAGGGCATCGGTCTCGCCAAAATGGATAGTGGCAATACGCATACGCCACTTTCTGCCGGGCAGGTCTTAAAAGCATTGGCGCCACTCGGTATGCTGATGCTGATTCTGATCGTTACCCGCATCCAGCAACTTGGTATCAAGGGGCTGCTCAATGACACGACGCCGCTGTTTTCCCTCCATCTCGGCATTGTCGAATTTGAAGTAAGCCGCGCGCTGATTTTGAGCTTTAACAATATCTTCGGGCAGGGTGTTTCCGAGAGTTACAAGACGCTCTATGTCCCCGCCTTTATTCCCTTCGTCATTACCGTCTGGCTGTCGCTCTTTTGCTTCCGTGTCAGTTTCCGCGACAGCTTCAAAGTGTATTACACCACGCTGGGGCAAACCATCAAGCCGCTATTGGCACTCTTTGGCGCACTGGTGATGGTGAAATTCATGATGGTCGGCGGCGAGCATTCAATGGTGAAAGTCATCGGCAACAGCTTTGCCCAGATTGCCGGTACCAATTGGGCGTATTTTGCCTCTTACCTCGGTGCCATTGGCGCATTCTTCTCCGGCTCGAATACGGTTTCCAATTTGACCTTTGGCAGCATTCAGCACAGCATTGCCACCCAGGTGCATTTGCCGACCGATACGGTGCTTGCCCTGCAATCGGTGGGCGGCGCAATGGGCAATATGGTCTGCATCAACAATATTATTGCGGTGTGTTCGGTGCTGGACGTGCAGAACCAGGAAGGCGCGATTATCAAGAAGACCGCCATTCCGATGTTTGTTTACGGCATTATTGCCGCGATCATGGCCGCCATTTTTATGGCCTTCAAGACTGCCGCGTAATTTTTCTTTTTATTCAAAACGCCCCCTTGCGGGGCGTTTCCTTTATAACAAGGCCGATACCATTCCCCATGAATATTGAAACCCATCCCTTTCCGCCGCATTTGCCGCCCGAAGCGACGGTGATGATGAGCGGCAGTTTCCCGCCGACGGCGGAAAAACGCAGCATGGCATTCCATTACCCCAATTATCAGAACGATATGTGGCGCGTTTATGGCACTATTTTTTATAACGACCCCAAGCACTTTGAAATCGCGGGCGAAAAGCGCTTCGATGCCGAGCGCATCCGCGCCTTTCTCACCGCGCGCGGCATCGCCATCTGCCCCAGCGTGCGCCGCGCCATCCGCGAAAAAGGCAACGCCGCCGACGCCCATCTGCGCATCATCGAAACCCTCGACCTGCCTGCCATCGTGCGCGAGCTGCCCCGGCTGCGCCACATTTTTACCACCGGCGGCAAGGCGACTGAAGTGCTGCTCGGCTTCACCGGCGACGCCAAAGCGATGCTGAAAACCGGGCAAACCCTCGAATTTCAACTGGACGGGCGCGCACTCAGCCTCACCCGCCTGCCATCCACCTCGCGCGCCTACCCGCTCAAACTGGAGCAGAAAATCGCCGCCTACCGCGCTTTTTTCCAGCGCTGCAACCTCGTTTGAGTCGAAAATTTCTGTATTGACAGAAATATCGAACCATCCTAAACTCGCCGTCATGAAACTGAACCCGACTACCGAAAAATTCGTCCTCCACTGGGGCGAGATGGGCGCCAAATGGGGCGTGAACCGCACCGTGGCGCAAATCCACGCGCTGCTCTACCTCTTGGGGCGGCCGATGAATGCCGACGAAATCGTCGAAACCCTCGGCGTCGCCCGCTCCAATGTCAGCACCAGCATCAAGGAGCTGCAAAGCTGGCAGCTGGTGCAGACCGTTCACATCATGGGCGACCGCCGCGACCATTTTGCGACCTCCGAAGATGTGTGGACGCTGTTCCGCACCATCGTCGCCGAACGGCAGCGCCGCGAAATCGAGCCGACGGTGCAATTTTTGCAGACGTTGATGGAAAGCCCGGAATTTGCGCAGGAAAATGAATCCGCGCGCGCGCGGATTAAGGAGACGCATGAATTTGTCAGCACGCTCACCAGTTGGGCGAACGAGGTGCTGCGCCTGCCGGTCGGTGTGATGAAAAAGGTGCTGAAACTGGGCGCGGGGATTCAGAAATTGCTGCATTAGGGGTGTTTGCAATTTGAAAAATCCCCCTCGCCCTGCAGGGCGAAGCCCGCAGCGGGTGGGGTCCGTGCGTAGGGTGTGTGGCGGCGTAGCCGACACGCACGCGGGAATTTGATATTGGCAAACGCGTGCGTGCCTGCGGTACACACCCTACAAACTAATTGATGTAGCTCACAAAATCGTCGCCACGCAACCGCATTGGCTTGGGCGTGTTTAC
>NZ_CALJAH010000091.1 GCF_938028185.1 uncultured Cardiobacterium sp.
TGGAAATGCTGGCGGGTGAGGGCGGCGGCGTAGCAGAGCAGGCCGATGGCAACGGCCGCGGTTGCGACGCCAAGCAGTTTGCCGCGGAAGAGGTTCACCGGGATGGCCAGCCACAGCGGCAGTTGCAGCACGTACAGGCCGACGCCGCGCAGCGCGAGGTATTGTTGTTTGAGTTTTTTTTGGGCGTCTTCGAGGTTCATCAGCGGAACAGGCTCATGCAGGCGGGGAGGAAAATGGCGCTGGCAAGCAGCAGCAGGCCGAGGGCGCGGGGGAAGGTCATGGGCGGTCGGGGGTGGGTTGCAAGTCGCGCGATTATAACGGTTTTGTCAGGTTTTGGCTTGCGGCGGGCGGCTGTCGAGACGGTCGCGCAGGACTTCCATCCGGGTTTCGAGGTCGCGCAGGGTGCGGGCGCGCTGGTGCTGGTGGCCGTACTGGATGTGGTCGTGGGTGTCGTGTACCAGTTGCAGCAGTTGGCGGCGGTTGTGTTCGCCCAGCTCGCTCGCAGGCAGTTGCAGGTAGAGCAGGCTGATGTACACCAGTTCGGGCAGGTACACGGTGAGCAGCGGGCGGTTGGCGCGGATTTTGTCGTCGTCGCCGCGCAGGCTTTCGAGGTAGGTTTCGCTGTGGTTGCAGAGTTGTTCGAGCAGAAGCCCAATGCGCTCGCCGTCGGCGCGGCTGCGGTATTGCACCGCGTTTTCGCGCAGCGCGGCGAGGTCGGCGTGGGCGCGGGCGAGGGTCTGCTCGTGGATGGTCGGCGGTTTGTGGATGTGTTGCAGGATGCGGCGGTGGTAGCGCAGCCACAGCCAGGGCAGGGCGGCAAGCGCCAGGCTGGTCATGAGCGCCAGCAGCCACGGCACGAGGTGGACTTCACCGCGCCAGAGGACGCCGTGGACGAAGCTCGCGCCGAAATAGAGGCTGATGAATGCCGCGGCGCTGTTGCTCCAGTAGCGCGCGGGCAGGGTTTTGAGGGTGGTGAGGATGGGGGGCATGGTGTTCAGGATGACTTTTTCGCCATTCCCTCTAAAGCCTCATACGGCGTTGCATCTCCTCGCCGTATAAAGGCGTACGCTTCGTCGCGGCGCCTTGTCCTGAGGCTTTAGGTGTATGGCCATATATATAAGTATCGGTGGCTGTCGGGTTTGTCCCCTTTTTTGAATTTGTCTGCGGTTGTTTGCCCGAAAGGGGTTATAGCCCCAGCGCCTGTTTCTGCACCTGCATGATTTCGCGGATGCCCTTGTCGGCCAGCGCCAGCATCGCCTGCATTTCTTCGTGGCGGAAGGCGTGGCCTTCTGCCGTACCCTGGATTTCGATAAAAGCGCCGCCGTCGTTCATCACGATGTTCATGTCGGTCTCGGCTTCGCTGTCTTCGGCGTATTCCAAATCCAACAGCGGCGTGCCGCGATACACGCCGACGGAGACGGCAGCGAGCTGGCCGTGCAGCGGGTTTTGTTTCAGCCGTCCCTGCTGAATCAGGGTGCGGATGGCATCCGCCAAAGCGACAAAGCCGCCGCTAATCGCCGCGGTGCGCGTACCGCCGTCGGCTTGCAGCACGTCGCAGTCAATCGTTATTGCGCGGTCGCCGAGCGCGCTTAAATCCACCACTGCGCGCAGCGAGCGGCCAATCAGGCGCTGGATTTCCACGGTGCGCCCCTGCTGTTTGCCACGGGCGGATTCGCGCACGGTGCGCTCATGCGTGGCGCGCGGCAGCATCCCGTATTCGGCCGTCACCCAGCCTTGTCCCTTGCCACGGAGGAAGGGCGGTACTTTTTCTTCGACGCTGGCGGTGCAGAGGACGTGGGTGTCGCCGCAGCGGATGAGTGCCGAGCCTTCGGCGTATTTGTTGATGCCGCGTTCGATGCTGACGGGGCGGAGCTGGTCGGGACGGCGGTTGCTGGCGCGCATGATGATTCCTTGTGGGTTAATGTGGGCAGGCCGCGCATTATAAGGGGTGCGCGCTGTGTTTTCCGGCAAAAGGGCGTATCATGCGCCCGACTTTCTTACAGGGACATTGCCCATGCGACAGAGTATGACCGCCTTCGCCCGCGCCACCGAAGAAAACGCGCAATGGCGCATCAGTGTGGAATTGAAATCGGTGAATCACCGCTTCCTTGAAATCCAGGTAAAAATGGGCGACACGCTGCGCCATCTGGAAGGCGCGATTCGCGAGCGCCTGCAGGCGGAAGTCGCGCGCGGCAAGGTGGAAATCTGGATATTCGTCGAGAACATGGGCGAGGGTAATGCGCAGCGGCTGGATGCCAATGCGCTCACCGCCTGGCTGGACAAGTTCGCCGCCGCCGACCCGCAGGCGAATCTGGGTGCGCCCGGCTGGAGCGACCTGCTCGCCCTGCCCGGCGTGCTGGTGCGTGAATACAACAGCGAAGACGCGCTGGATGCCGCCGTACTGCGCCTCTTTGACGCCGCACTCGCCGATTTCATCGCCATGCGCGCGCGCGAAGGCGAAGCGATTGCCGGGGTGCTGGGTGCGCGGCTGGACAGCATGAGCGCGGTGCTGGACGGTGTGGTTGCCGGGCTGCCGCAGTTGCAGGAAAAAACCGCCGCCATCATGCAGGAACGCCTGCGTACGCTGCAATTTGAGGCCGATCCCGCTATTGCCGGGCAGGCGCTGTCGCAAATACTGTCCAAAATGGACGTGCAGGAAGAGCTGGACCGGCTGCGCTTCCACATCGAGGAAGCGCGCAAAACCCTGCAACAGCACGGCGCAATTGGTCGCCGTCTCGATTTCCTCATGCAGGAATTTAACCGCGAAGCGAACACGCTCGGCTCCAAGGCGGGCGACAACGCGCAAAGCCAGGCATCGGTTGAGCTCAAAGTCCTTATTGAACAAATGCGGGAGCAGGTGCAGAACCTCGTCTGAGCCCGCCGCCGCAACCCTTAAACCCATCCAGCAAAACAAATCCTTCCAACCCACAAACAGGAGAAACCCATGGCAAAAGTAGGAATCATCGGCGCCGGATTCGTCGGCGCCACCGCCGCATACGCAATGATGCTCAACGGCACCTGTAGCGAAATCGTGCTGATTGACCGCGACGAACCGCGCGCCCGCGCCGAAGCTGCCGACATCGCCCACGGCGCGCCGCTCGCCAAAGGCGTGCGTGCCTACGCGGGCGACTACAAAGACCTCACCGGTGCCGCGCTGGTCGTCATCGCCGCCGGCTCCAACCAAAAACCGGGCGAATCGCGGCTGAACCTGCTGTCGCGCAACGCCGCCATCCTCGCCAGCATCGTGCCGCAAGTCGTCCAGGCCGCACCCGATGCGGTCGTGCTGCTTGTCTCCAACCCGGTGGACATCATGACCAGCATCGCCCGCGCGCTGCACCCGAACCCATCGCTGGTGATGGGCTCCGGCACCATCCTCGACAGCGCCCGCTTCCGCCAGCTCATCGGCGAGCGCGCCGGGGTCAATGCGCGCTACGTCCACTCCTACGTCATGGGCGAACACGGCGACTCCTCCGTGATGTGCTGGAGCGGCGCGCTCATCGCCGGGATGCCGGTCGCCACCTTCATGAGCGAGCGGCAAATCCCGTGGGACGACAAAATCAAGGAGGCCATCGCCTACGACGTGCGCAACGCCGCACTCGCCATCATTGCCGGCAAACACGCCACCTACTACGGCATCGGCATCGCGGTGAACAGCTTGGCAGACGCCATCATCAACGACCGCCACGCCGTCTTCACCGTCTCTGGCGACAGCCCGTTTGACGAAGTCTGCCTGTCGCTGCCGCGCCTCGTGGGTCGCAAAGGCATCCTCGAAACCCTGATGCCGCCGCTGAACAAAGACGAAAGCGTTGCCCTCTCGCACAGCGCGCAAGTGCTTTATGACGCGCAGGAAGGCGTGCTGAAAGACGGCAAACTGGTTTGCCTCTGATAACCTCACGGCAATAAAAACGGGCATCTGCTGATGCCCGTTTTTCATATCCAGAAACGAATCACCATAGGGCGCCCTCGTCGTACTGTCCCATTCCGTTTATAGCAATACCCAAAACGTTCTGTACAAGGCGCACCGCCGTAGCTGCAAAAAAATTGTCGCCATCACCCGGATAGTGCGCCGAGGCGCATCCTATGGCAGATTCTGTTCGTAGGCATTTTGACAGACAAACGCGTGCGTGCCTGCGGCACACACCCTACGATTCTATAGTCATCCACTGAAAGTTTCAGACAAGGCGCGTCGCTGAAGACAGTACCCAGTCAGCGGCGTAACACCGTATGAGGCTTTCGGTGGACGACCATATACGAAACCATGCGTAAAAATCGCCACAGCTTGACAAGCAAACACCATCAGGTGCGATGCAAACCAGATTAACGGAATTTATCGGAACAATATGTATGGAATCCAGAAATGCCGTCGTACTAACAAAAAATCGGCAGATACCTTTGATGCAAGGATGAAGGCAATGGATAACAGCGAATTTAACCTCACTATAATCCGTCTGGCCGCCATCTTCTATATTGGCTGGATTATGATGTCCACCAGGCCGGCAAAACAAAAACTGCTGGCCTTCATGTTGGCGGCGACAGGATTTTACATCTTTCATGCCATGATTACCGGCATCTATGACATCAGATTCCTCTTTTACTTCTTTGGTGGCATGACGGGCGTCGTTCTCATTGTCGCGGTTATCCGTTACCTGTTTATCAGCATTACAACGGCGTTTGAAAAATGGTGGAACAAGACCAAAGGAAGACCATGAGCTACTTCCAAAGCAATATCGGCCTTTTTACCTTACTGGCATTTGAAATTGGACGGCGGTTGTTTACCTTTCATATCCGCTGCCTGACCCATACACCAGATCGGAGACGGCTACTGCGTTTGGCGGTTATCGACAGCCTCGTCTATCTTTTTATAACCTTTATGATATTTGGCGTTATTGGTGGGTTTTGGCATTTTCCGCCGTTACTGGTGCTTTTATTATGGATGCACTTTTATATGTTTAACCTGCTGCGGGACAATAATTTTTTAGAAATTGTCATGTAACTTTAATCAAAAGTCTAGTGTTAAAAGCGGCCAGATTAAGTGCATAATAAGGAAATTGTCAAACAGGAAAAAGTATGACTCACGAACAACTGGAACACATCATAATTTTCATGATTCCTGCTGCCATTATTTATATTGGCACCATAACAGGCAATCAGGACAAACCATTCAAACAGAAATTATTACCGCTGGTTTTGGTTGCTGTCGCCATTTTTGCATTTGAATCTGTCGTCTTGCAGGAATTTATGCCATCTATATTTGCAGTAATTGTGATTGGTCTGATAACGCTGGCAGGAATACATCATACAATAATGCTTCATGCCCGCTCCAAACAGGAAAAACAGGACGAGGAATAAAAACCAATGCCGCATGAACATGGGTTAATTTTTAGCGTTGCCGAGGCCAGTACGTCTGCATACAATAAAACGTAAAACGGGGTACATGACCTCGGCAAGACAATGAAATTCTACAGGGGATTAAAACTATGGATGTTCATATAAATTCTATTTTGTTTGAGATGATTCTTGCTGTTTTTCTTATGATTCCGCTAAGGTTCATGGAGAAGAGGGCGGCATTAAAACCTATCAAGAAAAGATACTATTTTCTGGTTATTGTTGCCGTTACACTCGTATATTATGTTATCGCTTCATTTATACTGCATGAATGGCATGAAACCCTGTTGCACTGTTTTTCACCATTCTTATTTTTTGCAGGCTTTTTCTTGCTGCTTGACCCTTCAAAATATAGTGGCCGTTCATAGTTGGAGCGCTTCATGCGATACGGGATATTTTTGATATTAATCAGCAGTCTTGCATTCGCCGCAGCGCCTTTCCCGGAACACCGTGCGATTTTGACCGAACAACCGGCGGTTAAAAGCTGGAAGGCGATGCGCGATGCGGGCATCGTCAAACAGGATTACGATTTCTCCTGCGGCGCGGCATCCATTGCCACCCTGCTTAACCGCCAATACGGTCTAACTTATAGTGAAAAAGAAATCCTGGAATTATTAAGCAAGGAAGCGCAGGAAACCTGGAAAGCCTCCTTCGCCGATATGCAGAAAATCATGCCATCGCTGGGATTCCGCGCCGAAGGCTATGCTGTCTCCTTTGAGCAGTTGCAACAACTGCGCGCGCCGGTCATCGTCTATCTGCGCTACCGCAACAACGACCATTTTTCCGTACTCTACGGCATTGACGGCGAGACCGTACTGCTGGCCGACCCGTCGCTGGGTCATGTTTCCCTGAGCCGCGCGCAATTCCTCGATGCCTGGAAAACCCGCGACAGCCATTTGAGCGGCAAAATCCTCGCCATCGTCCCGGACAAGGCGCATCCGCATCCCGCCAAAACGGATTTTTTCACCCGCGCGCCGCAGCGCAGCACCCGGCACAGCATGGTGTTTGAGCAAATGCCATCGCGCTATTGAATAGAACAACGGGCATCGACGATGCCCGTTTTTTTGTCGCCGCAAGGGGGCAATCGCGCGTAGGGTGGGGCTTGCCCCACCATGAAAGGCGCTGTTCATTGCGGCGGGAAGCGTAGTTCGCCGCTGTTTTCAGTGGCGGTATAACGCAGCGCGGCGACGACCCAGTCGCCCGCCGCCTGCACCGCATCGTTGAGCGGCGCGCCGTTTAACAGGGAGGCGGTGAGCGCGGCGTGGAAGGCGTCGCCAGTGCCTTTGACGTCGCTCGCAATGCGCGGGTGATGGCTTTGCGCGACACCGTCGCGGGTAATGATGAGGTTGGCGATTTCGCCGTCTTTAGCGCCGGGGCTGCTGGTGACGATGATGGTGTGCAGGCGCGCGCCGAGCAGGCTGCGTGCGGCGGCGATGGTCGCGTCGAGGCTGTCGGTCGGGCGCTCGCTCAAATAGCCGAGTTCGTAGTGGTTCGGGGTGATGAGGTCGGCGCAGGCGGCGAGGCGGTCGCGGTAACTGGCGGCGAGTTCGGGGCGCACATAGAGGCCGCTGTCGTGGTCGCCCAGCACCGGGTCGATGCTGATGTGCAGTTGCGGGCGGCGTGCTTTTTCGGCGTCGAGCCAGTCGGCGAGGATGTCCGCCTGTTCGGCGCTACCGAGGTAGCCGAGGATGATGGCGCGGGTAGCATCCAGCGCGCGGCGGCGGTCGAGGTCGGCAAGGTAGCCGCGAAACCAGTCGGCGGGAATGGCGCCGCCGTGGATGGTGTCGTAGTGCGGGGTGTTGGAGTAGAGCACGGTTGGCACGGCGGCGGCGCGGATGCCGTGCCGGGCAAGCGTTGGCAGCGCGGCGTTGTTGCCGACGGTGCCATAGACGACTTGCGACTGGATGGAGAGGAGGTCAAACGGCAACGGGTTGCGGGCGGCGTAATCGAGGGGCATGGGTTTATTCCTTGTTGCGGGTCAATTTGCAGGGTAATTCTCACAAAGCCCTGTGCAGTATTGCGCCACTTTGCCGTACTGACTTTAGCGGCGCGTTTTGTACAGAACTTTGCGAGTATCGCCATACAGTTTATGCAATTTCCCGCTTTGGGTTCAAAGTCGATGCGCGGAAGCAGATATGCCCTCACCGCAGGGCGCGATTATGGGTTATGTGTCTCGCCTTTGCCGGCCATATCCTGGTCTGGCGTGTTATGCTGATGAGTCAAAGAAGGAATGGCATTGGGCGCCATTCGATGAAAACGAGGAGTCAAACATGAGCCAAAATAAATCCGTGCAACAAGGCATTTTCCCGCGGGGCGACAAAAACGACGCCTATGCGCCATTTTTTACCGGCCAGAGTTATCTGCACAAGCTGGTTGCGGATGCCGATATTCCACTGTCGGTCGCCAACGTCACCTTTGAGCCTGGCTGTCGCAATCACTGGCATATTCATACCGATGGCTATCAAATTCTGCTTGTCACTGCTGGCGCGGGCTGGTATCAGGAGGCGGGAGAGGCGGCGCGTGCGTTGCATCCGGGCGATGTCGTTGTCACCCACAAAGGCATCCGGCATTGGCACGGCGCGCAAAAAGACAGTTGGTTCAGCCATGTCGCCATTACTGCCGGGCAGACAGAATTTTTTGAGCCGGTTGATGCGCGCGCATATGACGCGCTGCATTGATTGCATTTTATGATTTGCCGTCCGTAACGGGCGGCTTACCTTTTTGTTTTTTTGAGATGGTGTGAAGTATTTTTTTCCACGCTTAAATGGCTGTTCATTCTTGTTCTTTTATTGATTGTCGTCAGCATCGCTTATGTCTGGCTCAATCCAACTTTCGGCGGCAAACCCGATGCGGTGAGCCTGAAACGCATTCAGGCATCGCCGCATTTTAATGGCAAAATTTTTGTCAATCTGGAGCCGACTGAGCTCGTCACTGCAAGCGAACGGCGTACCGGCATGGGCGATTTTCTTGCGGGCTATTTTTCCCCGCCCGCAGGCAAAGTTCCCGCTGCACCGTTATGAATGGCGCGAGCCGATTGAGCGCTTTACTGCCGCCGCCAAAGACCAGCCGCTGCCTGGCGAGGTATTTGATTACCGCGCACTGCCGCAACGCGACTGGTGGCGCGCGGTGCGAGACGAATGAACATCCCGCAAAGCGGCGGAATTTCCCCCGGCGGACATGGGCTTTTCGCTTACAATAATGGCATTTAATCAATCACCCGCCCCGCCAGCTTGAGGAAAACCGCTTATGGAAAGTATGAACCTGATGTTCCTGATTTTCGCCTTTCTCTTTTTTATCAGCATAGTAGCCACCCGCCTCTCGGCCTATATCGGGATGCCGCTGTTGCTGGTATTCCTTGGCGTGGGGATGCTCGCTGGCGAGGAAGGCATCGGCGGCATCGAGTTCAGCAATTTCCTCGCGGCGAACCTCGTCGGACAGTTGGCACTCGCCATCATCCTGCTCGACGGCGGCCTGCGCACCAGCACCGCCAGCCTGCGCATCTCGCTCAAACCGGCGGCGGTACTCGCCAGTTGGGGCGTATTGGCGACGGTATTGGTGCTTGGCCTCTTTACCACTTATTTCCTCAACGTCAGTTGGCAATTGGGCTTTTTGATGGCGGCCATTGTCGGTTCGACCGATGCCGCCGCAGTATTTTCATTATTGCGCAGTAGCGGCGTCCGCTTAAATTCGCGCATTCTCTCGACTTTGGAACTGGAAAGCGGCGCGAACGACCCGACTGCCATTTTTTTGGTGACGGCGATGATTACCATGCTGAACCAGCCGGAGAATGCCAGTGTCCTTTCCTTTATTGTGATGCTGCTGCAACAACTCTGCCTCGGATTATTATTCGGCTGGCTGGCGGGGAAAGGACTTGCCTGGCTCTTGCGCCGCATTGAACTGGCGGAAGGATTATATGCGCTTTTAATTGCATCCGGCGGGCTGATGCTTTTCGCCTTTACCAATCTTTTTGGCGGTAGCGGATTCCTCGCTGTCTATCTCGCCGGTATTCTCGTCGGCAATTCGCGCGGGCGCGCCAATGAGCCCATGCTCAATGTCATGGACGGCCTCGCCTGGTTGGCGCAGGCATCCATGTTCCTCGTTCTCGGTTTGTTGGTGACGCCGAGCCGTCTCTTTGAAAAAGGATTCTATGCGCTGATTATTGCCGCCTGCCTCATTTTGGTCGCGCGCCCCATTGCCGTATTCACTTCGCTGGTATTCTTTCCCTATGGCAAACGGGAAATGGCGTATATCAGTTGGGTTGGCCTGCGCGGTGCGGTACCCATTACCCTGGCGATGATGCCGCTGATGGAGGGTATTCCCAATTCCCAACTCATTTTTGACGTCATCTTTTCCGTCGTCATTTTCTCGCTGCTGATTCAGGGAACGACTCTCGGCTTTATGGCGCGCAAACTGAAAGTCGATTTGCCGCCGCGCCCGGAACCGCTATCGAGCGATGAAATCTGGCTGACCGACAAACTGACGCTGCAACTGCAATCCTTCCGCGTTGCCGAAAATTCCAAGGCAGAGCGCAGCCACCCCTATGCACTGACCCGCCTGAAACAATTTGCCAATGCCCGCCTCTTTGCCCTTATCCGCGATGGCGCCATCATGAAAGTCGGCATGAATTCCCAAATGAAAAAAGGCGATGTCGCCTGGTATGTTTTCCCGGAAGACCGGGGCAATGAATTTGCCGAGCAATTCGCCAGCAGCAAGCAAAGCGAAAGCGAGCAGGAATTTTATGGTGAAATTGAAGTCAAGCCGTATGTGCGCATTGGCGAACTGGCCAAGGCGCATCAATTAAACCTGCGCGAAGAAGACGCCGACCGCACGTTGGGGGAACTCTTCCGCGAACGGTTCGGCGATGTGCCGGTTGCAGGCGACCGCCTCGACCTGGACGGCTACGAAATCACCATCAAGGAGCTGGACGAACGCGGCTATATGAAATGGCTGGCGCTGAAAATGCCGCCAAAACCGGCGGAGGCGGAAGCCGTCGCGCCTGTATGACAAACGATAAAACCGCCGCGAGATGCGGCGGTTTTTTATGATTGTGCGGCAAGTGAGCGCCGCAACTTGCATCATTGCCGCTGCGCCCAGGCGATGGCGGTGGCAATCGCCGCGCGGGATTGCGGGCTGTTTTTCCAGCAACTGCTGCCGGTGAGCAGCGCGCCAAGCGACAGCACTTCTTCAATGTCGGCGTTGGCGAGCGCTGCCACGTCGTCCAGCCCCATTTGCGCGAGGCGTTGTAGCACGGTTTTGCCGATGCCTTTTTCGGCAAGCAGCGATGTTTGTTGTTCTGCGGTGAAGGGCATGGGGTGATTCCAAGAATTTATTTGGTGAGGCGTTTTTTGAAGCCGCTACTGGCTGCTGCAAGAACTCCGTGCGTGTCGCGATAAACCCCACCCCGACCCTCCCCCACAGGGGGAGGGAGCGAATTGGCGAAGGCCGGTATTCAGTCAATGCCAAAAAACCGTCGCGCGTTTTCCGTCGTCAGGCGGGCGACGTCCGCTTCGCTTTGGTCGCGGCATTCGGCGACGACGCGCAGCACTTCCGGCAGGTACTGCGGTTCGTTCACGCGCGGCAGCGGGTTCAGCGTTTTCGGGGTGAGGTACGGCGCGTCGCTTTCCAGCATCAGGCGGTCGTCCGGGATGTGGCGCACGGTGTCGCGCAATGCCGCGCCGCGCGCGGGGTCGCATATCCAGCCGGTGATGCCGAAGTACACGCCGCGCGCTGCCATCGCCTCCATTTGCCCGCGCGTGCCGGTGAAGCAGTGCCAGACCGCACCCGCGAGTTCCGGCAGCGCTTCGCCCAAAATGGCGCTGAAGTCGGCAAAGGCGTCGCGTTCGTGCAGGAAGACGGGTTTTTGGACGGTTTTGGCAATCGCCAGCTGGTCGGCGAAGCAGCGGCGCTGGTTCGCGGGCAGGGCGAGGTTGCGAAAGTAGTCCAGCCCCATTTCCCCAACGGCAACGCAGCGTGGTTCGCGCGCCAGGGTTTGCAGCAGCAGGCGGTGCGACGGTGCCTGCCATTCGTTGGCGTGGTGCGGGTGGAAACCGGCGGTGGCGTAGAGTTCGCTGTAGTGGTTGGCGAGCGCCAGCGCGGTTTCGTTGCTGGCGGCGTCGCTGCCGGTGATGATTTGCCGGGTGACGCCCGCGCGCCGCGCGTCCGCGAGGATGCGGCCGACGTGCGGCAACAGGCGGGGGCTTGCGAGGTTGCAGCCGATGTCAATCAGCATCACATTTTGATGAGGAAGATGACGAACAGCACCACCATCGCCACGAGGAAGGCGAAGGTGCCCCAGTGCTGCGGCGCGTTGCGGGAGCGCTCCATCAGCGCCTTGTAGCCGCCGTTTTTGACTTCGCGATAAAACAGATAGATGAAGTAGGCGCCAATGGCGACCGCGCCCAATTTATTCCAGTCCATACGGGTTTCTCCGGGGTAAAATGAGCGCGCATTGTACCGTAAGGATTTCCCCATGCCCTATCAAGACGCCAGCCCCGCCGGGCAACATTTCATGAATTTTTCCCGCCCGCTTGCGCTCGCCGTGGTCGCACGCGCGGCGGACGCACTCACTTTTGAGCTGATTTACGGTTTCGGCCAGTACCGCTTCGCCGCCGACCCCGCCCGCCATGACAGTCTCGCCGATTTGGCGCAAATGGCGGACGCGCTCGAAGCGGGGCATGACCACGTTGAGGCGGTATTCCGCGACGCTGACGGCGAAATCCGCCTGCTGTTGCAGGGCGATGATGATGTGCTGCAATTCGCCTGTTACGACGGCGCGGGCAGCGTGCTGCCGTGGTTGCAGGGCGATGCCGGGCGCTACGCCACCGCACGCATGATTCGCGAACTCCTCGCCAGTCAGGACGCCGCATGAGCCAGTCGCGCTGGCAACGCGGCGTTGCCGCCCTCACCGCCATTTACATCACGCGGATGCTCGGCCTGTTCATGATTTTCCCCGTGTTCAGCCTGTATGCGAACGAGCTGGCGGGGGCGAACAAAACCCTGGTCGGCATCGCGCTTGGCATCTATGGACTCAGTCAGGGGCTGTTGCAAATCCCCTGCGGCTGGCTCTCCGACCGCTACGGGCGCAAACCGGTCATCGCGGGCGGTCTCGCCCTCTTTGTCGCGGGCAGCCTGCTGGCGGCGTGTGCCAGCGACATATATATGATGATTGCCGCGCGTGCGGTGCAGGGCATGGGGGCGATTGCCGCCGTCGCGTTGGCGTATGCCACCGACATCACCCCGCCGGAAAAACTCGGCAAGACGATGGCGATTCTCGGCGCGAGCATCGGCATCGCCTTCGTCCTCTCGCTCATCCTCGGCCCGCTCATCGCCAACTGGATTGGCGTTGCCGGACTCTTTGCCCTCATCGCCCTGCTCGCCGCCGCCGCGCTTGCCGCCAGCCTGCGCCTGCCCGCCGTCGCCCACCCGACCACCAGCGGCGCGCAGTACCACGCCAAACCCGTTTACCAGGCCGCCGCCACCATCTTCACCCTGCACGCCATCTTCACCGCCACCTTCCTCGTGCTGCCGCCGCTACTGGTCGCAGGCGGCATTGACAAAGCGTACCACTGGTGGCTCTATCTGCCCGCCAACCTCATCGCGCTCGCCTTCATGCGTCGGAAAAACGCACCGCATCCGCTCAGTTTCGGCGTGAATTTCCTTATCCTTGCCGCCGGTGCCGCGCTGCTCGCCGTGCCGCTTAACCACACCGCCTGGCTGCTCACCGCGCTCACCGTCTATTTCATCGCCTTCTACCGTCTCGAAACCGGCCTGCCGCACTGGGTCGCGCAAAACGCCGCGCCGGACAGCCGGGGCAAGGCGATGGGCATTTACAGCAGCGCGCAGTTCATCGGCAGCTTCAGCGGCGGTGCCATCGGTGGCCGCCTCTGGCAAAACCAAAGCCCCGGCGTGGTACTCACCGCGCTCGCCATCGCCAGCGCCATCGCCGCGCTCATTTTGCTGAAGATGGGCAAAACCGCTACACTACGCGGCGCACAACAGCCCTGAAACACACATAAATCCCCGCTTTGTTCGCCCCCTCCCCTGCGAAGCGGGGGAGGGTTGGGGAGGGGGTGTAAAAATCGCGCAGCGACAAAACAGACGGCAGGCATAGCTCACACCAAACCAGCCTCTGACAACCCAGCAATCCAAAACCTGAACACACGAGGAAACACATGGCAGGCGTCAACAAAGTCATACTCATCGGCAACCTGGGCAACGACCCGGATATGCGCTATATGCCCAACGGCGAGCCGGTCGCGAACATCTCCATCGCGACCTCGGAAACCTGGAACGACAAAAACACCGGCGAAAAACGCGAACGCACCGAATGGCACCGCGTTGTCGCCTACCGCAAAACCGCCGAAATCATCGGCCAGTACACGCGCAAAGGCAGCAAACTCTACGTTGAAGGCAAACTGCAAACCCGCAAATGGACCGACCAAAGCGGCCAGCAGCGTTACACCACCGAAATCATCGCCGACAGCATCCAGTTTTTGGACAGCCGCAGCGGCGGCGAAAGCAACTTCGGCGGCGGAGGCGGCTACAACAACCGCAACAACGGCGGCTATGGCCAGCAAGGCGGCGGCTACGACCAGGGTGGCGGCTATGACGACTACAACCAGGACTACGGCGCGCCCGGCGGCAACCGCCCGCAACAACCGGCGACGCCGAACAAGCCCGTGCCGCCGCAGAACAACAACGGCGGCTTTGGCGGTCCCACCATTGACCAGGACAACTTCGACGATGACATCCCGTTCTGACCCCCAAAACCCCGCTGTAGCGGGGTTTTTAGAACCTGTTTATAGTCTGCGGGTAAAAGCGAAATTCCCCCTCCCCTGCAGGGCGAAGCCCG
>NZ_CALJAH010000092.1 GCF_938028185.1 uncultured Cardiobacterium sp.
CCCCGCCGACACCAACCCCGCCGACACCAACCCCGCCGACACCAACCCCGCCGACGGAAAACCACGCGCCGACCGGCGCCGTTACCGTCAGCGGTAAAATCCAGGCGGGGGCGACCATCCACGCCAGCAACAGCCTCGCCGATGCCGACGGCATGGGCGACGTCCACTACCAATGGCTGGCCGACGGACAAAACATCGGCAGCGGCGCGGACTACACCCTGAACCTTGCCGACATCGGCAAAACCATCAGCGTCCGCGCCAGCTACACCGACGGCCTCGGCAACCTTGAAAGCCGCGACAGCCTGCCGACCGCCGCCGTAGGCAAAGCCGCAGTCGCGCCGCCCTTTACCAACACCTTCGACGAACCCACCTTCCCGTGGGCGGGCGTGGACTGGTTCGCGCGCGACACCGACTGGGCGCCGGGCGCGCCACAAAAAAGCGGCGAATGGTCGCGCGACAACATCCGCATTAACGGCGATACCCTCGAAATGCAGCTCACCAACGGCAGCGGCGAAAGCCCGGTCGCCGCGCAAATCTCCAGCAGCGAAGCGATGGGCTACGGCAGCTACCAGCTCACCGTCAGCGCCGACTTCCGCCACTTCGACGCCTACACCGTCTTCGGTTTCTTCACCTACGAATGGGCAAAACCGAGCATCCCCGGCCACCGCGAGCTGGACGCCATCGAAATCTCGCGCTGGGGCGGTAGCGCCCTGCAAGGCCTATTCACCTACTGGCCGACCGACGACGCCATCAAAGTCCGCCCCGCCTACGCCTGGCCGGACGGCCTCGACCGCGCCACCATCCGCATGGACTGGACGGCGGAGCGCATCACCTGGACAGTGAGCGACCCCGCAAGCGGCAAAACCCTGCACCAGGTCAGCAGCACAGAAAACATCCCCGTCGCCGACAAACAACAAATTCACCTCAACTTCTGGACGTACAGCTACGACGCGCCCGGCTGGCACAAAGCCAAGGCGCAGCACATCAACGTCGAATCCTTCAGCTACACCCCGGCAGACGGCGACAGCCCCTCGCCGCACGCGCCGCCACTGCAGCAATTGCTGGAACAGCCGCCATTACTGCGCGCTACCCGCGACGACACCTCGCCGTCGGCGCCGCACGACCAGCCAGCTCAATACCACCACGCCAGCGCCGCCATTCCCCCGCTGCACGAAGATGAGCTGCCGCCACTGGCGGGGATAATCTAAGAACCTGTTCATAGTCTGCGGGTAAAAGCGAAATTTCCCCTCCCCTGCAGGGCGAAGCCCGCAGCGGGACTGGAACAGCTCGCGCAGCGACAAGTATTGCTTGCGAAGCAAGAGAGAGGGGCTTATCCGCCGAATTGCACACAGCGCCTAGCCACATATAGCCATCCACCGAAAGTTTCAGACAAGGCGCGTCGCCGAAGACAGTACGC
>NZ_CALJAH010000093.1 GCF_938028185.1 uncultured Cardiobacterium sp.
ACTGGCTGCCACCGCTTGCGGGCGCGCGCGGCGGCATTTCATCGACGTAGCCGTTAAGGCGCTCCAGCGTCGCGGTGAGGTTGTGGTCGTTTTCCACCGCCCAGTCGCCGTAGAACATTGCCGCCAGCTCTTGCGCAACCGGGCCTTCGCAGCGCATCACCGCATCGACCCATTCGCCCACACCCGCGTTCTGCTTGAAGAGACGCGGATCGACGAGGTTGTAGCTGCCGGTGTAGGCGATGCGGTAATCAACGACGAGGATTTTGCGGTGGTTGCGCAGGTCGCTGCGTACCCACAGGCTTTTCAGCACGCCAACCGGCAAGGCTTCGGTCACTTCCACCCCCGCGCCGCGCAGCCGCTGCGGCCACGGTGAACGCCAAAAACTGCTGCTGCCCAGCGCGTCTGCGAGCAGTTGGCAACGCACGCCGCGTTCCGCCGCCTGCATCAGCGCCTCCAGCACCGCCTCGACGCGGCCACTGCCTTCGATGATGTAAAACGCCAGCAGGCAGCAATGCTGCGCCGCGTGGATGTCGGCGGTGAAGGCGCGGAGGATGGCGTCGGTGTCGGCGAGCAGCCGGGTCTGGTTGCCACCGGTCGGCACATAGCGCGCCTCGCCCTGTATCAGGCGGGCAATCTGGCGGAAACGGGTTTCGCTGGCAGGTTCGCAGGGCGGCGGCAGGAAGCGGTCGGCAAAGGCGTCGTGAAAGGCGAGGAGTTCGGCGTGGCGCTTGGCGCGTTCGCGGCCCAGTTTGGGTTCGCCGATGAGCAGATAGGTGATGACACCGAGGATGGGGAAGGCAAAGAGCGCGGTCAGCCAGGCGAGTGCGGCGCTGCTGGTGCGGCGCGAGTAGATGACGCGCAGCGCGATGGTGACAGAGAGGCAGAAGTGAAAGAGGACGAGCAGTTCGGTCCAGTACATGGCGGCTCCGGGTGGGGTCAGAAGAGTTCTTCGCCGTCGGGGATGTTGCAGTGGCTGAAGAGTTGTTCGTGGATGCGCCCGCGTTCGCCGGGTTCGGCCATGCGGTTTTTCCAGGCGGTCATGACCTGCTGGCGCAGGTGCTCTTGTGAGGCGGGCAGTTCGCTGACGATGCCGATGCCGGATTCGATGCTGGTCTGGCGCAGGTCGTTGGCGATGGCGTTCAAGATGGGGTTGTTTTCGACGATGCCGTTGATGTCGCTCGCCATCACCGCGTCCTTGCCGTGGTAGAGGCGGCTGGCGTTGAGGTAGGCCAGCATTTCGTACATGACGTCGGCGCAGGCGAAGAAGCTGTCTTTCAGTGCGTCGGCGCGTGCTTTTTGTTCCTGGTAGCGCTGATAGAGTTTGTCGTATTCGGCCTGGGTGTAGAGTGCGGGGCCGTCGGCGGTTTGGGCTTCGCCCGCGGCGGCCGGGGTGGCGCTGGCGGCGGCAACGGCGGGG
>NZ_CALJAH010000094.1 GCF_938028185.1 uncultured Cardiobacterium sp.
CGCAGGGGAAACTTCCCCTGCCTGGGGTTTGTTTCTCCTGCTTTTTTGTTATCAGGAGAACCCTCATGAACTTCATCCTCGACAAAACCGTCCCTTTCTTTCGCGCCAAAGACGACTACCCCTTCTGCGACCTGCTGTTGCGGGCAGGTGTACGCATCGCACAGCGCGAAGAATGCAGCGGTCATCATCTTTACCACCTCGCCTGGAACGGGCGCGCCTGGTTCCTCTGCATCCCGCACCAGCCACGCAGCAGCCACACACTGCTGCCGCTGCCGGGCAATGCAACCGCCGCCAAGGCGCAATACCACGCGCTTGCCGCCTGTCATGGCGGAGTAGATGCCGGTGCCAACTGGCAGGTGCATCCGGGTGTTAAATCCGGTGAGTACTGCGTTTATACCCGCGATCTGCATGGTGTGCATGCGCATCTGGTGCATATTGCCGCCGACGGACGTCCTGCGGGCATCACCCCGCAGCCTGTCGGCAATACGCTGGTCAACGCCCTCTGCCGTGAACAGGCGGTGGGCGAACTGCATTTCCCTGACGGACGTGCGCGCCTTTATCACCATAACGGCGCACATTACGCGCTGTTGCAGGATTTTGCCGACGGCAAATATCTGCGCGATGCAGCGCTGCTGCCGCCCGGCACCAATGCCGAAGTGGCATTCTTGGCCCAGGCCTTTGTCTGGGGCATACCGCTACCCGACGGCTGGAACGGCCGTCATCTGCACACGCGTTGCCTGCTGTTGCAGCGTGATGACGCGCCGCAGATTTACGCCGCCCGGCTGCACGATGGCCATGTCAGCGGTCTCGTCCTTTTGCCGGCAGCAGAAAGCGAAATCCGCCTCTCTGCCATCCTGCGCAGCGGACTGCTCGACCGCAGTCTGACGCGACATACCCTCGCTACCGTCCATGACGTGACGCTGTGCCAGTGGCTGCAAAGCCCGGCGTACAGCATCCGTTATGCCCTGCTCGGTTATGACGGTGCGCATTACGCCCTGGAAGCCTGGGGGGCGGAAGACATCCGTCTCTGCCGCTTGAGCGACAAAGCGGAATTTATCCCGCAGGTACTGCGCTGGCTCGGCGACTATCCCTGGTTCGGTGAACCGCAGGAGGTCATCCGCAGCTACGGCGTAGCTGAAATCCTGCATGCCGCCTGACCGCATACACCTATCCGGCTGAACCCTTCAGCCACCCACCCGCACGGGGAATCCTCCCCGTGGGGGATTCTCCGCCTTTCTGTTTTTTACGGAGATTCCCCATGACCTATACCGACCAAGAAGTTCCCGACGGCGCGGAAAGCGTCGCTCTCACTGGCATTCTCGAAATCAAGCAACTGAACGGCCGTTTCGGTCCGTTCCCGGTGGCCTGGCTCGACAGCCCGCTTGGACGCTTCCGCATCAACGATTCCTGGATTGAAACCCTCGATCCCGGCGAGTATCGCGGTACTTTTTATGCCTGGGAGCTCTCGCTCTACGGCTATCGCGCCTATGGCGAGCAGCGCACCTGCATTCTCGCCAAAATCGCCTGGTACAAACTGGACGACTACGCCGATGGCGGCACGCCGGAACCCCAATGGGAGACCGACCCGCTTGAAGAAGAAGCGGAGGTAGATCCCGAGTTCCGTCGTGAATCGCCACAGCCGGCTGACGGCGACCAGGATGAAGCCATCCTGCTGTTGCTGTCGTTCGACGGTGAATGGCAATACGGTGCCGACTACAAGATTGACACCACCCTGCCACGTACCGACATCATTGCCTGCCGCAACGCGCTGAAAGCGCTCGGTTACGCCATTGATGTCAAAACGCAGCGTTACCGCCTGGAGGTGCAGCATGGCTAAAACCCTGATGCACGGACGCGTCGCACAAAACTATGCGGCGATGGGCTACTACCCCACCGATGACGGCACCATGCGCGGCATCATCAACCTGCTCGCCCCCAGCGAGCAGGCACTGAAATTCCTCGATCCCTGCTGCGGCGAAGGCACGGCGCTGGCGCAACTGGCGTACCGCGACCGCTATCCCTTTGCCGAACGCTACGGCATTGAACTGGACGAAGGACGGGCAGCGACGGCAAAACCGAAGCTGACCGCGCTGCTGGAAGGCAGCGCGCTCTCGACGCACGTCACGCCGCAGTCGGCGGATGTGTTGTTTTTGAACCCACCCTATGCGCAAGCACTGCGCGGTAGCGACGGTGAAGACGAAGCGGCACGGCTGGAGCACCAGTTCCTCACCCGCTTTTTCCCGGCACTGCACGCCGGTGGCATCCTCATCTACATCATCCCGAAGACGAGCTTTGACCGCCGCTGGCAACGCTGGCTGCTCGCTCGCTTTACCGATCTCACCGTCTGGCAGGCGGCAACCGACCGCTTCAAGCAGATCGTCATCATCGGGCGTAAAAGTGCTGCGCCGCTCCAGGCGGACGCCAAGATGCTCGAAACCTTCGCCGCCTGGCAGGAGGGAAAAGCCCCTTGGCCAACCCTTCCGGCAACGCCACAGGCACGCTATGTCCTGACGGCGAACGACAACACCTTGCGCCTGCGCTCGGTAGACATTGACCCGGACGAGCTGGCAGCGGTGATTGCCGCATATGGCGGCCTGTGGCGTGACGCCCAGGCACATTTTGGCGGCAGCACGCCGCACACCATTCGCCCGCTGCACGAGCTCACCGACTGGCACACCAGCCTGCTCGTCTCCTCCG
>NZ_CALJAH010000095.1 GCF_938028185.1 uncultured Cardiobacterium sp.
TAGCCGCAAAACCGTCGCCATCACCCGGATGGTGCGCCGAGGCGCACCCTATGGCAGATGCTGGGCGTAAGAACCTGTCAAAAACAGCTGGCGAGCAAGGCTTATTGTCTTCGGCAGCAAGCCTCCCTGTCTTAATCGTCGCCCAATACGGTGGGTTCGATATGGAGGGCGAGACCGTAGCGGCTTTGCACCGTCTGCTGGATTTCGGCGGCGAAGGCGAGGATTTCGGTCGCCGTGCCGCCGTGATTAACCAGTACCAGCGCGTGTTTGTCCGAGATGCCGACCTTGCCATCGCTCGCGCCCTTGAAGCCGCATTGTTCAATCAGCCAGGCGGCGGGGATTTTGACAGTGCCATCTGTTGCCGGGAAGGCGGGAATTTCAGGGTGTTGTGTTTGTAACGCGGCATATTGTGCGGCGCTGACAACGGGGTTGTGGAAGAAGCTGCCCGCGTTTGGCTCAACTGCCGGGTCGGGCAGTTTGCGCGCGCGCAGGGCATTGACGGCAGCGTGGGCGTCCGCCGGGGTGCGCAAGCTGTCCGCCTGTTCGCGCAGGCCGGGATAGGCGGTGTGCAGCGCGCCGCGTTTGCCAAGGCGCAGGGTGATGGCGCTGATGATGTAGCGTTCGCGCCAGTCGTGCTTGAAGCGGCTGTCGCGGTAGGCGAACTGGCAGGCGGCGGCGGGGATGTCGCGCAGGCGGCGTTCGTCGCGGTCATAGACCTGGACGCGCTCAAGGATGTGTTGCAGCTCAATGCCGTAGGCGCCGATGTTTTGTACCGGCGCCGCCCCCGCGCTGCCGGGAATGCGGGCGAGATTTTCCGCGCCGTACCAGCCTTCGCCCGCGCTCCAGGCGGCGACCGCCGCCCAGGGCTCGCCCGCCTGCACTTGCAGCAACACGCTGTCCGCGTCTTCGCCGATGACGCGCTGGCCACGATATTGCGGGCAGAGGATGCGCGTCGTGATTTCTTCGCGGCAGATGGTGTTGCTGCCGCCGCCGAGGATGCGGTCGCCACGCGCAGCGGTACGCCATTCGTCGGCGCTCTCTATCAGCACGAGTTCGCGTGCGATGGACGGGCAGGCGAGGCTGTGGCGGGAGGCGAGGTCGGTGTGATGGAGGGTTTGCATGGGGTCGTGCGGGGTGTTTATTGCGGCAGGTAGGTGTCTTTGATGATGCCGCGCAGTTTGTCGTAAGGCAGGGTGATTTCTACCTGTCCGGCAGCATAGCTATTGACGGCATAGGGTACGTAGGAGAAAACGACGCCATCCGCGCTGAAGTAGAAGTTGTCGGCTTCGTGCAGGGTTTTGACGTACTCGCGCTCGTAGTCTTCCAAGTCTTTGGCGGCGGGGTCAAAATTGACTTCTTTTTTGTATGCCGCGTCCAGCAACGGATAGAGCGCACTTTTGTCGCCTTGCAGCAGGTCGGCGAGGGTCAGGCGGTGGTCTTGTTCGTCAAAAACGTGGTAGGTGGTACCGCCGCTGCCGTGTGCGCCGCCAAGATATAGTGAGCTGGATATGCTGAACTGCTCCAGCACGCCGTGATGGCCGAGGTAATCCGGGGTGTAGCTGGTTTCGTAGTTGTGGGTTTCGCTGCACAGCGATTCTTTGTCGCTGCCTTCTTCGTAAAATCCCTTGATGCTGTCGATGACGAATTTTTTGAGGTCGCCCGGTGTGGGCGCGTCGCGGTTGAGCTGCGCATCAATTTGCGGGCGGTTGGTTTTGATTTTTTTCACATCTGTGCTGATATTCACCTGATAGTCGCAGGTTTCGGCAAAGCGTTTGTAATCGGGATTGTCATCGTAGTCGCTGGCGGCAACGAGGTCGAGCGTGTAGTACAGGCTGGCAGCGTGGGCGTTGGCAGCGGCAGCGAGAAGCAGGACAAGGGTTTTGCGGTTCACGGGTTTTCCTGGGTTGTGACGGGAGAGGATAGTTTACAGACACCTGGGCGCTCGATGCGCTTGTAATTGGATCCGGCAGAGATGGTAGCGCAGCATAACCGCCCGTGTCGTGGCGGGCGGTTACGGGCTTCGCCCTAACCGCCCCTACGCGGGCTGTTTACATTTTGTTTTGGGTGCCGTCGCTACGCAATTTTTTACACCCCCTCCCCCCGCTTCGCAGGGGAGGGGGATTCAAATTGTAAACAGCGTCCGGTATGCGAGCCCAAACAACATCGGCGGCAGTAATGCTTAACCCCACCCCAGCCCTCCCCCGCAGGGGAGGGAGCCGTCTGGTGGTTTATATATGCCTGGGCGCGCCAGTTATCCCAACGGGACGTAGCCCAGCGCGAGGCGTTCGATGGTGATGTCGCTTGCCTTGACGTCGATGGTTTTTTCTTCAAGCGGCAAGGTCGCCGGGTCGTATTGGTCGCGCAGGGTTTGCAGCTCTTGGGCGAGTGCCGCTTCCATTTGTGCGATTTGTTCGGCAACCAGCGCTTCGCGCGCGCTGGCGGCGGCGATGTCCTGTCGTTCTTTTTGGATTTTGCCCGCGCTTTTGATGGCGGTCTGGGTTTTGGCGATGGTGCTCGCGGAAAGTGCTTTGCGGCCGGTGAAGGCGGAGAGCAGCGCGCCGCCAATGGCGAGGCCGGTTTGCAAGAGGCTTTGGTTGCTTTGGCTTTTTTCGCGTTCGACCGCCGCTTGGGCGGTTTGTTGTTGTTTGGCGAGCGCGGTTTGTTGTTTGGCGTATTTCAGGCGCAGCGCGGCAATGGCGGCGTCGCGTTTTTCGTGCGCGGCGGTGGCGAGGCGGTTGCGGAAGGTGTCCGCGTCTTCGCCGGGGTTGCTGTAGCTGTCCAGCGCTTTGTTGTAGTAAAGGGTGAGGTTTTGGTGTTGGCGCAGGTGGGTGGCGAGTGTTTTTTCGGCGGTTTTCCACGCGGCGGGGTCGCTGGCAGCGGCGGGCGCAGGGTGGTGTTGGCAGGGTTGGTGCGGCGCGGTTTGCAGTTGGTCGGCGGCAACGGGTGCAGTTTGGCTTTGGCTCCAGTCAATGCCGCCCTCATTGATGGGCGCTTGGAGCAGCAGGGTTTGTTCGTGGCGGGTGTTGCTTTTGGCGTCGCGGTAGTAGAGGTGGACGCTGGCGAGTGCCACGGGGTAGTAGTGGGTCATGTCGCTGCCGCTTTCACTTGGCAGGTAGTAGCGGTTGATGCCGGCAGGCAGGGCGGGCGGCGGGGTGTCGCCGCTGTCGTCGCGGGGGGCGGCGGTTGTGGTCGCGCGGCGCGGGTCGGCGGCGGTGATGGCGCGGATTTGTTCGCGTGAGAGGGGGCCGGCGAGGTAGCTCATCGCGTGGCGGCTTTGCAGGATGCAGGGCGCGGCTTCGTGGATGTTGTGCAGGAGGAAGCGGCGTTTGTCGATGTGGTCAAACCATTGGTCGAGGGTGGCGCGGTCGAGTCCCTGGGTGGCGGCGCTGGTGAGGCCGTCAGCGACGCGGGCGCGGTCTTGCGCGGTTTGCATCCGCCCTATGAGCCAGGTGCCCGCGTTGGCAAGGGCTTTGTAGTCCAAATCTACCGGGTTTTGGGTGGAGAGGATGAGGCCGAGGCCGTAGGCGCGCGCCTGTTTGAGCAGGGTGAGCAGCGGTTTTTTGCTGGGCGGGTTGGCGCTGGGCGGCAGGTAGCCGTAGAGTTCGTCCATGTAGAGGATGGCGCGCAGGGTGCTGCTACCGCTTTGGCGGCGCATCCAGGCGATGAGGTTGCCGAGCAGCAGGGTGACGAGGGTCATGCGTTCGGCGTCGCTTAAATGGGCGATGTTGATGATGCTGGTTTGCGCGCGGTTTTGCGCGTCGTAGAGGAGTTGTTGGCTGTCCAGCGGTGCGCCTTGCAGCCAGGCGCTGTTGCCGGGCGAGGCGAGCAGGGTGTTGTAGGCGAGTGCGAGTTTGTCGCGCATTTTCGGCGGGCAGATTTGGGCGACGGGCAAGACGCCGATTTGTTTGATGGGCGGGTTTTGGATGGCGGCGATGAGTTGGGCGAGGTCGAGGTCGCGGCCTTCGTCCCAGTAGTGTTTCAGGAGGTGCGAGAGGTAGAGTTGTGCCGGGGCGGTGCTGTCGCCTGCCTCTTTAATGAGGGCGAGCAGCGCGGCGGCGGTGCT
The DNA here is from genome assembly GCF_938028185.1 of uncultured Cardiobacterium sp. Lineage (GTDB taxonomy): Bacteria > Pseudomonadota > Gammaproteobacteria > Cardiobacteriales > Cardiobacteriaceae > Cardiobacterium. The sequence continues at coordinate 4,064 of NZ_CALJAH010000095.1, forward strand.
GTCGAGAGTGTCGGCGTAGGTTTCGCGGTCGTCGCGGATGGCGGGGTCGGGCGCGCCGAGGTGGGCGAGCAGCGACAGCGGCAGGCCGTGTTCGCCGCCGGGGGTGTAGATGTGGACGGGGTTGGCGGCGGCAAGCGCTTGTTGGCGGGCGGCGTTTTGGCGGCTGGCGTCGATGCCGTCGCCCCATTTTTGCGCGGTCGCGGCTGCCCATTCGTCGGCGGTCTGGCCGGTTTGTTTGAGGCTGGCGGCGTCGGCATAGGGGGCGAAGTCGGCGGCGCGGCGCGCGGGGAAGTTGAGGGCGAGGTTGCCGAGGTCGCCTTTGGGGTCGATGGCGATGACGGGGATGCCGTCCAGCGCGGCTTCTTCGAGCAGGGTGATGCCGAGGCCGGTTTTGCCGGAGCCGGTCATGCCGATGATGACGGCGTGGGTGGTGAGGTCGGCGGCGTCGTAGAGGACGGGCGTGCCGGGCTCGGGCAGGATTTGGTCGCCGAGGTAGAACTGGCCGATTTTTTCGGGGATGGCGGTCATGGGGTCTCCGGGGTGAGCAGGGGCAGGAGGTCGCGCAGGTCGGTGGCGGTGCTGTAGTGGTCAGCGGCGGCGCGGACGGCAGCGCGCTCAACCACGCCACCGTAGCCGATGATGGTGTCGGCGGCACCGGGCGCGCGCGCTTCTACGTCGCTCATGCCGTCGCCCACCATCGCCACGCGCTGCAGGCCATTGGCGCGTTTCCAGGCGGCAATGATGGCGGCTTTGCCACCGCTGCCGGTGAGCGGGCCGGGCTCGAAACCGCTGTAGTCGCCGTTTGCGTCGAATTGCAGGCGGACGGCGAAGGTGTCGGCAGGGGCGACGCCGAGCGATGCGGCAAGCGGCAGGATGGCGTCGAGGATGCCACCACTGACGATGGCGACCTTGATGCCGCGCGCGTGCAGGGTGGCGATGGTTTCGCGCGCGCCGGGGACGGTGCGGTCAAGGTATTGTTGGGCGATGGTGGCGAGGTCGCGCTGGCGCGGGCGGATGAGAGCGAGGCGTTCACCGTAGATGGCGTCCAGCGGCACTTCGCCGTTCATCGCGCGGTGGGTAAGCGCGCTGACCTGGTCGGCAACGCCGGCGAGTGCGGCGAGTTGGTCGATGCCTTCGAGGGCGGAGAGGGTGGCGTCGCAGTCAAAGGCGATGCCGTCGTAGAAGTTGGGCATGGCGGGATTCCTTTTGGTTTTTGGATTTTGTGTTTAGGGTGGGGGGCAAGTCCCACCCTACGGTTCATGATGTATATAGCAATCCTCACAAAGCCCTGTACGGCGTTGCGCCGCCT
>NZ_CALJAH010000096.1 GCF_938028185.1 uncultured Cardiobacterium sp.
CGCAAAGTGGATGGCCAGGCGCACCAGCCGCCGGCGAGCGACGGTCCGCGCCGCAGCCGCCTGCGCGACCCGGAAAGCGGGGACGGCGACGACGCACCGGCCGGGAGCGGCCTCGGTGCGGCCTTGCGTGAACGCGCCCTGGCGGCGCTGGACAAATACCGGGCATATCGCGCCGAAAAAGGACGGAACAAGCCGCGTCCACAACGTACCCCAACCTACAACCGCGCGCCCGTGTTGTCGCCTGACCGGGAAGACGGCGAACACCTCGCCTTCCGCGCGCCGCCGCGCCACCAGCCGGGCGAAGAAGCGCCGCCCGTGCGCAGCGAGCCCAACCTGAGCTGGGCGCACTACAAATCGCAAATCGCACCGGAGCCGGAAGAAGTCCCGCCGCCGCCCGCAGACGGCGACGATTACCGCCCGAAAAGCGACTACTTCGCCCGCCGTCAGGAGGCGGGCTTGCCGCTGCAAGGCGAAGACAGCACCTGGCTCACCGCTGCCAACGATGCCGCCAACGACGAAGACCTCGGCACGGTGGATGAAGACGATTTCGCCGCACTCGACGACAACTACGACACTCCCGCGACCGCCGAACCCGTCGCCCCGGCGGAAGAAAGCGGCGACCGCAACGAACCGCAACTGCGCGTCCGCCTCAACAGCGGCGCCGGTGCCGCCGTGGCGGTAGCGGGCAACCGCGCGCCGTTCATCGCCCCCTCGCGCATCGAAAAACCCTACCAGTTGCCCGCACTCGACCTGCTGAACCCCGGCAAAACCGCCGTCGCCAATTACAGCGACGAGGAGCTCGACGAAATGGCGATGCAGGTTGAGCAGGCGCTGAAAAACTACAAACTGAGCGTGCGCGTCGAAAACATCATCGTCGGCCCGGTCGTCACCTGCATCGAACTCTCGCTCGCCCCCGGCATCAAAGTCAGCTCGATTACCAATCTGGAGCGCGACATCGCCCGCCTGCTCTCGGTGCAAAGCGTGCGCGTGGTTGAAGTCATCCCTGGTCGCCCCTTCATCGGCCTCGAAATCCCGAACCGCAAACGCGAAATGGTGCCGCTGCGCGGCGTCCTCGAATCGCCGCAATACCAAAAAGAAACCTCACCGCTCACCGTCGTCCTCGGCGCCGACATCAGCGGCAAACCGGTCATCGCCAACCTCGGCAAAATGCCGCACCTGCTCGTCGCCGGTACCACCGGCTCCGGCAAATCGGTGGGCATCAACGTCATCCTCGCCAGCATGCTGTTCAAAGCCAAGCCGGACGAGCTGAAACTGATCCTGGTTGACCCGAAAACCGTCGAACTCGCCATGTACCGCGACATCCCGCACCTGCTCGCGCCGGTCGTCACCGACATGAGCGACGCCGAAAACGCGCTGCGCTGGGCGGTCGCCGAAATGGAACGCCGCTACCAACTGATGGTGGCGCTGAAAGTGCGCAAACTGGACGAATTCAACAAAATCATCCGCGAAGCCGAAGCGCGCGGCGAACACATCCCCGACCCGCTGGTTGACCCCACCCTCTACGTCGGCCTCGCCAACCCCGTGCCGGATTTGAAACCGCTGCCGCACATCGTCATCGTCATCGACGAACTGGCGGACATGATGATGGTCGCGGGCAAAAACGTCGAACAACTCATCGCCCGCATCGCGCAAAAAGCGCGCGCCGCCGGGATTCACATGATACTGGCGACCCAACGCCCGTCGGTGGACGTTATCACCGGCCTCATCAAATCCAACATCCCGACGCGCATCGCCTTCCAGGTCTCCTCCAAAATCGACTCGCGCACCATCCTGAACAGCCAGGGTGCCGAATCGCTGCTCGGTAACGGTGATATGCTCTACCTTGAACCGGGCAGCAGTATGCGTCGCGTCCACGGTGCATTCATTGACGACAAAGAAGTGGATCGCCTCACCACCTACCTCAAAACCCAGGGCGAACCGCACTACGAAGACATCACCGACCCGGCCGCCGCCACCCCCGGCGGCAACGGCAGCAGCAGCGGTGGCGACGAAGACGGCGAACTCGACCCGCTCTACGATCAGGCCGTACAAGTCGTCATCGAATCCGGCAAAGCCTCCATCTCCGGCCTGCAACGCCACCTCAGCATCGGCTACAACCGCGCCGCGCGCATGGTGGACGTGATGGAGCGCGCCGGACTCGTCTCCCGCCCGGACAACAAAGGCATCCGCAAAGTCCTCACTCCTGGCGGTGGCGGCGAAGAATACTAAAAGCCCCTTCCCCGTGGGGGAGGGGATAGCGCCCGTGAAATCACCACTGATGAAAATTGGCGATACCAGCGCGACCCAACCCTTACCGCCCCGTCATCCCCCGCCAAAACCTGCGCAAACCGCGCCCCCGTATAGTCCCGCCCCAAACCAACCCACAAGGAACACCCCATGAAAAAACCCCTGACCGCCGCCCTGCTGGCACTCGCCCTTGCCCTGCCCGCCGCCCACGCTGCGCCCGGCGACAACGCCAAAGAACCCAAAAAACCGGCGGCGGCTGCCAAAAAAGACAGCGGCAACCAACCCGCCAAAAAACCGGCAACCAACCCGCCCGCTGCTGCCAAAGAAAAACCCTTCGCCGCTGCCGTCAAACAACCTGCGGCCAAAGCGACCAACGACAAACCTGCCGCTGACAAGCCCACCCGCGAACGTCCCTTCGGCGCCGCCACCCGTACCGCCCCGGTAGCGGCTGCCGCAACCGCCGCCGCTGCCACCGCGCCCGAACCCCAACAACCAGCCGCCGCCGCGCCTGCCGCCAACGACGCAAACGCGCTGGAATCCTTCATGCGCGGCACCAAAGACCTGCAAGCCAGCTTCACCCAAACCGTGTACAACAAACGCGGCCAGGAAACGAGCTCAGGCCAAATGTGGGTCGCCAAACCAGGCAAATTCTACTGGGACTACCAGCGGCCGAACCCGCAAAAAATCATCAGCAACGGCAAAAAGGTTTACCACTACGACATTGACCTCGAACAAATCAGCGTGCGCGACCGCAGCGAACTCGTTGGCGACGTCGCCGTCGAACTCCTGAACGGCGATGACAACATCTCGCGCAACTTCCAGACCAACCGCACCGTGAAAAACCTCGTTCCGGCGCGCCTGCAAAAATACGCGGCAAACGGCGTCGCCTACCGCCTCAAACCGAAAAAACACCAGGAAGAATACGACAGCCTCTGGATCGTGCTGGACGGTAACACCATCAGCGCGGTGATGATCGACGGTGGCAGCAGCCAAACCGTCCTCACCTTCAGCAACATGAAACGCAACGCCGGCATCCCCGCCAAACAATTTGAATTTACCCCGCCGCCCGGCGTGGACATCGTCGGCAAATAACCCGCCGCCTGCCCCTTCCCCGCAGACTAAACGTAGGGTGGGTCTTGACCCACCACCACGAAATATCCGGCTTTCGCGGTGGGGCAAGCCCCACCCTACAGCCAAAACA
>NZ_CALJAH010000097.1 GCF_938028185.1 uncultured Cardiobacterium sp.
GCTCTTAAAGGCTGTTTACCATTGAAAAATCCCCCTCCCCTGCAGGACGAAGCCCGCAGCGGGCGCGGGTTCCCATTCAAAAGGCGGCCGCATTTTGAATGGGGAGGGGGTGAGCGGTGTAGTGAATATAGTCATCCACCGTATGAGGCTTTCGATGGATGGCGATAACTACCGACAATTAAAAAGCCCGCTTTAATAGCGGGCTTTCTTTATGGCAGGGCGGTTATTGTTCGTAATAGGTGTAGCCGCGCAGGCCTGCCTCAAAGGCGTTTACCAGATGCTGCCGTTCGGCGGCGCTGATGGTGCCGTTGCGTACCGCGCGTTCGGCCGTTTGGCGGAACTGGGCGAGGAGGTTGTTCGGCTGGTATTCGACGTAGCTCAGCACGTCCGCTACCGAGTCGCCTTCGACTTCGCCGACAAAATCAAAGCTGCCGTCTTCGTTGATGTACACCGAGACAACGTGGGTGTCGCCGAGCAGGTTGTGCAGGTCGCCGAGGGTTTCTTGGTAGGCGCCGACGAGGAATGCGCCGAGGTAGTATTCTTCGCCTTCGCGGATTTCGTGTAGCGGCAGGGCGCGGCTGACTTCGCCGTTTTCCGGGAAGCGGTCAATTTTGCCGTCGCTGTCGCAGGTCATGTCGGCGATGATGCTGTTGCGCGTCGGCCGTTCGTTTAGGCGGTGCAGCGGCACGACAGGGAAGATTTGGTCAATCGCCCAGGCGTCCGGCAGCGACTGGAAGACGCTGAAGTTGCCGTAGTAGATGTCGGCCAGCATGGTTTTCAGCACTTCGGGTTCGGAGAGGGCGTCCGGGTTGCGCTCGGCGATTTTCTGCACTTCGGCCATGATGACCATGAAGATTTGTTCGACGCGGGAGCGGGTGCGCAGGTCAAGCTGGCCGCGCATGAAACCGTCGCGCGCTTCGTCGCGGTAGTACACGGCGTCGTTGAAGCATTCCTGCACGGTTTTGTCCGAAAGCATACGGTAGCTTTCCATGAGGTTGTGCACGAGTTCGTTGTCTTCGTTGTTGTCGGCGGGCAGGCGGGCGTCGGTGTAGCCGGTCACGTCCAGGATGTTGAACATGAGGACGGTGGAGTAGGCGACGGTGGAACGGCCCGACTCGGTGACGATGGTCGGGTGTTCGATGCCTTTTTCGTCCATCACCGCCTGGATGGTTTCAACCACGTCCACGCAGTATTCTTCGAGGGTGTAGTTGCGCGAGTGGATGGCGGAGGTGCGGCTGCCGTCGTAGTCCACAGCGAGGCCGCCGCCGAGGTCAAGAAAGCGCATCGGTGCGCCTTCTTCGACGAGTTCGACGTAGTAGCGGCAGGCTTCGCGCACGCCGGTGCGGATGTCGCGGATGTTCGGGATTTGCGAGCCGAGGTGGTAGTGCAGGAATTGCAGGCAGTCGAGCATTCCCGCCGCTTTCAGGCCATCGATGACGCCGACGAGCTGGCTGGCGTTCAGGCCGAACATGGAGCGGTCGCCGCTGGTGGCGTTCCAGTGGCCGGAGACGTGCGAGAAGAGTTTGGCGCGCACGCCGATAACGGGGCGCACGCCCATCGCCTGCGAGCTTTCGACGATGATAGGCAGTTCTGCCGGGGTTTCGATGACGAAGATGACCTGGAAGCCGAGTTTGGTCATGCCGAGGCCGAGTTCGACAAATTCGCGGTCCTTGTAGCCGTTGCAGACGATGAGCGGCCCTGGCTCGGAGAGCATGGAGAGGGCGATCATCAGTTCGGCTTTGGAGCCGGCTTCGAGGCCGTGCTGCCAGGGTTTGCCGAAGCGGACGATGTCTTCGATGACTTGCGCCTGCTGGTTCACCTTGATGGGGAACACGCCCCGGTATTTGCCCCGGTAATGGCTGCTCGCGATAGCGTTGGCGAAGCTTTCGTTGATGAGGCGGATCTGGTTTTCGAGGATGTTTTGCACGCGCAGCATCACGGGCATGGTTTTGCCGCGTACTTCCATGCCTTCGATGAGGTCGAGCATGGCGATTTCAGCGCTTTTGCCGCTTGCAAGCGGGGCATTGATGACGAGGTTGCCGTCGTCATTCAGGCGGAAGTAGCCCGCACCCCAGCCGCTGATGCGGTAGAGTTCGTCGGCGTCAGCAATGCTCCAGTCTGTTTTTGCGTTCAATGTGAGTTCCTTGGGTTTGTATGGGAGGGAATTTACATACAGGTTGAGCGCTCAGGTGTATGTAAACGGGAGAGTCAAAGGGTTAGGTCTTCCGGCCAGACGATAAAGATTGCGCCAAAGCGGTTTTTGCGTATCACGCCGCCGATTTCTTTGCCCTTTTCGGTGAGGTCGTAACCTTTTTCCTGTTGTTCCTGCAAGCCGAGAGCGCAGAGTTTTTGATTGCATTCTTTGGTACTGATGCCATATTTTTCAGCCAGTTTGGAGGTACTCAATCCGCTATATTTTTTGGCGTGTTCTTCGGGCACATGATTTTCTGCCTGTTCCGTTTTTTCGCTTTTCTCCACGACATCAAGCGAAATTTTGACCTCATCGCTGATGCGGATGATGCGTTGCGCTTCGGCATAGGCATCCTGATAGAGCGCGCCATCGTCGCGTTCAATATAGACACCCATTTCGTTATTATTGACCTGGCTGAATTCGTAGAGATTCAGGCTGGTGATAATGCAGGCACTTTCGCTGATATAGCATTTGGCGTGCAGGTTATGGCAATAACTAGTGCGGATGTAATGCAGGTTTTTCAGCCAGTTCACTTCGGCGGGCTGAAGTTCGCTTTTGCCATAGACAATGCGCACGTCAATTTTCAACCGGTCTTTGTCTTCAAGCAATTCCTTGATGCGGTCATTCAGTTTAAGGTAGGGGCTAATCAGCCAGAGGCGTTCACGGCTGTTTTTGATGAGTTCTTCAAGGTAATAGGTTGTGGCGCTGGTGTTGAGGAATTTGGGCATCGTTTTTCCCTTGTCAATATGCATTGGTATTTCTGCTTATGCGCGTTGCAGTCGCGCAATCATGAGGGGATGATATAGCGATACTCACAAAGTTCTGTACAAGGCGCGCCACCGAAGGCAGTACAGATTAGGCGCTGTTTACAATTGGCCATAACATGATGATTTCATTAGCAGGTTTGGTTAAGGCCTGTTTACCATTCAGCCGTAAACACGCCCAAGCCAATGCGGTTGCGTGGCGACGATTTTGTGAGCTACACCCTACGCACGGAGCCCGACCGCTGCGGGTTTCGCCCTGCGGAGGAGGGAGGCCTAAATTGTAAACAGCCCCTAGTACGGCGAGGCGGACAATACCGTACAGGGCTTTGTGAGGATTGCGATATACGACATAGTGTAGCAGTGTTTGTTAGGTTTGCCGCCTGCAAAAAATGCCCACAGGCGGCGAGCGGGTGCCGTGTTATCCTGCGAAACGCCCGCTTGCCATCCGCCATCACTCGACAAGCAGCGGCGAAACGGAATGCGTCATTATCCCTTTTGCTGGGAGCAATACCGGCCTGCGCTGTCACGTCTACGCCTACGACCGAAAGCGCAATGCCTTCCGTGATTTTGTCATCACCCGCATCGAAACGCCGACCCACTGACACTTTACGGCGTGGAAAGCGCCGCCCTCGCGCCCGGATACCAGCCGCCACAACACGCCTAAAGGAGCTCCCATGCACCCCATCACCCCGCAGCAAAGCCAATACCTCGCCTGGCAACTGACCCGCCGCGCCGCCAGCGACAGCATCGAATCCCTCGCCGCGACGCTGGTTGATGCACAAGTTGACCTCGACCCGCACCAGGTCGATGCCGCACTGTTCGCCTGCCGCAACCCGCTCTCGCGCGGTGTCATCCTGGCCGACGAAGTCGGCCTCGGCAAAACCATCGAAGCGGGGCTGGTCATCGCGCAGCGTTGGGCAGAGCGGCGGCACAAAATCCTCATCATCACCCCCGCCAACCTGCGCAAACAGTGGCACCAGGAATTACAGGACAAATTCGGCCTCGGCAGCATCATCCTCGAAAGCAAAAACTACAACGCCCTGCGCAAAAAACAGCCCAACCCCTTCCAGCAGGAAGACCCCATCATCTGCTCCTACCAATTCGCCAAAAGCAAGGCGGACGACATCCGGCGCATCCACTGGGATCTGGCGGTGCTGGACGAAGCACACCGCCTGCGCAACGTGTACAAAAACGGCAACATCATCGCCCGCACCCTCAAAGAGGCGATGACCCACGTCCACGCCAAAGTCCTGCTCACCGCCACCCCGCTGCAAAACACCCTGCTCGAACTCTACGGCCTGGTCAGCATCATTGACGACCGCGTATTTGGCGACCTTGACAGCTTCCGCAGCCAATTCACCAACCGCGCGAACCACAACGCCCTGCGCGCCCGCCTCGCCCCCGTCTGCAAACGCACCCTGCGCCAGCAAGTGCAGCCCTACGTCTCCTACACCGCGCGCCACGCCATTGTGCAAGAATTCACGCCGAGCGACGAAGAACGCGAACTCTCGCGCCTCGTTGCCGACTACCTGCGCCGCCCGACCTGAAAGCATTGCCGAAAGGACAACGGCAACTCATCTCGCTTGTTCTGTGGAAACTACTCGCCTCATCCAGCCGCGCCATTGCCGGGGCGCTGGCAACCATGGCAGAGCGCCTGCAAAACCTGCTGGATAGCGGCAACAGCGAAGCACTCGCGCAAAGCCTCGACGAAGACTACGAAGGCCTTGCCGACACCGCCGACGAATGGGAGGGCGACGAAGACGAAAGCGCGCCTGCCAGCAGCGAACGCGCCGCCATTGCCGCAGAAATCGCCGAACTGCAGCGCTACAAACAACTTGCCGACAACATCCGCAACGACGGCAAAGGCGAAAAACTGCTCACCGCGCTCGACAGAGCCTTCGCCGAACTCGAACGCCTGGGCGCGGAGAAAAAAGCCATCATCTTCACCGAATCGCGCCGCACCCAGGACTACTTGTTGGAATTGTTGGAAAACACCCCCTACGGCGACGGTATCGTCCTCTTTATAGCAATCCTCTCTAAATTCTATACAATCATCAATTTCCCTGGAGCCTGACCA